>JAOTXR010000282.1 GCA_029862285.1 Gammaproteobacteria bacterium | reverse complement strand
TATCAGGAATCGCGGCCTTTCAAGTACACGCGGGCCTTGTGGTATTGCTATTCTTCGCATGAGCATCAATCGATTCAGGCGTGAGAGGAGAATCCAATGACGGTTAACCTGATGCAACTATGGATACCCATCCTGCTGGGCGGTGCGCTGGCCTGGGTGGCCAGTGGCTTGATCCACATGGTAATCAAGTATCACAACGCTGACTACAAGCCACTGACCAATGAAGACGAGGTATCAGCTGCAGTGCGCAATGGCTCGCCGGCGGTGGGCTTTTACAGTTTTCCGTATTGTGGCGACATGTCGGAAATGAATGACGAGGGGTTGCAGCAGAAGTTTGCCCGGGGGCCGGTTGGCTTCCTGGCCATATTTCCCAATGGCATGCCGCCCATGGGCAAGTTAATGGTGCAGCAGATTTCGTTTTTTATCGTCGGTTGTGTGTTGATTGCGTACTGTGCCAGCCTGGGACTGCCAGCCGGCGCCGATTACATGACGGTATTCCGGTTTGTTGCGGCCGTTGGATTCCTGGCTTTCGGTTGGGCGATCATTCCGTTTAGCATCTGGTACGGTCATCCCTGGTCCAACACCGCCAGGTATCTGCTGGATGCTTTGATCTATGCACTGGTTGTCGCCGGCAGTTTCGGCTGGCTGTGGCCTGCCGCCGCCTAGTCGCAGTAAGCTGGCGCAGACTGCTGCCGGAAGCGGGGTTGCCTGGGTGGCGCCCGATACCGGATCGTTCCCCTGCGCTGGACGGCGACAGGTTGGTACAACTACGTATCGGCGGCAGGGCGATGCCTCATTACTCTTGAGGTTCTGGTCCGGCGTCGTGACCGGCTAAGTAAGAATCATAAATGGGGGATACAGTGGCTGCGAGGCCAGCGCGTACGATACGGATCAGGCGTGGCCTGGACCTGCCGATCGCCGGCGAGCCGCTGCAGGAAATTGCAGACGCCCGGCCGGTCAAATCCGTTGCATTGCTGGGACAGGACTATCGTGGCATCCGTCCGGAACTGATGGTCGCAGAAGGTCATCACGTTCGGATCGGCCAACCGTTGTTTCGCGACCGTAAACGCCCCGATATCGTATTCACTTCACCGGCCCAGGGCGTAGTCGAGGGTATTCACCGTGGCGCCCGTCGTGCGTTACAGGCTGTGGTCGTGCGTCTGGACGATGACGAATCGAAAGACCATTTTGGAACCGCAAAGCTGGATGGCCTCGACCGGGATTCGGCCCACCAGGCACTGCTGACTTCCGGTTTGTGGGTGTCGTTCCGAACCCGGCCCTTTTCTGCTATCCCCGATCCAGGCAGTGTCCCACGCGCCATATTTGTCACCGCAATCGATACCAATCCGCTGGCAGCGGATCCGGCGACGGTACTCAACGGGCACAACGAACGTCGGTCCGACCTGGCCGATGGCTTGTCGGTATTGAATGTATTGACCGATGGGGCGATCTTTTTCTGCCGTGGGCCCGGTCTGGATGTCGACCTGCCCGATTTGGAAAAACTCCATGATGTTTGCTTTGACGGCCCACATCCCGCCGGACTGCCGGGTACGCATATTCATCATCTTGCTCCGGTAGACGACGCGGGGAGTGCCTGGCATGTTGGTTACCAGGACGTCGTCGCAATCGGCCGGCTTTTTCGTCACGGCGAGTTATGGCTCGAGCGGGTTATCGCAATCGGTGGACCGTCGGTGCAACAGCCACGTCTGTTGCGTACGCGTCTCGGCGCCAGCACCGAAGACCTGCTCGCCGGAGAGCTCGCAGAAGAGGAGTGCCGGGTTATTTCGGGATCGGTGTTATCCGGTCACCGGGCTGCCGGCTGGGGGCGTTATCTCGGCCGTTATCACAGCCAGATTTCTGTCGTCCCCGAGGGTCGCGAGCGCGAATTTCTGGGCTGGCTGGCACCGGGCTTCAAGAAGTACTCCGCAATAAATAGCTTTGCATCCAGTATCTTACGTGGCAGGCGTTTTCGCCTGACGGCATCACAACATGGCAGTCCGCGTGCCATGGTGCCGATAGGCAACTTCGAGAAGGTCATGCCGCTGGATATCCTGCCGGCCCCATTGCTCAAAGCACTATTGGTGCGCGATACCGAAACCGCGCGCTCGCTGGGCTGTCTGGAACTCGATGAAGAAGATCTCGCGTTGTGCTCCTTCGTCTGTTGCAGCAAGTATGACTACGGTCCGGCGTTACGCGAGACGCTGAACAAGATCGAGCAGGACGGTTAGCCAGTGAAAATTGTGCGCAAACAACTCGATCGGCTGGAACCGCATTTCTCCCGTGGCGGGCGATTCGAAAAGTTCAACGCCATTTTCGAAATGTTCGACACGTTGTTGTATACGCCCGCAGATGTAGCGCGCTCAGCGCCGCACGTGCGTGACGCGGTCGATCTCAAGCGCGTGATGATTATCGTGTTCATCGCGGTCATGCCGTGTGCGCTCTTTGGTATCTGGAACACGGGTTTTTACGCCAATACCGCGCTTGGCGACCTGGGAATGACATCGGCCGGTGGCTGGCGTGGGGCGCTGCTGGAATGGGCACGGGTCGGCTACGATCCGGGCAGCGCCGTTGCCAACTTCAGTCATGGCTTGCTGTACTTTCTGCCGATCTACATCGTCACGATGGCGGTCGGCGGATTCTGGGAAATCCTGTTCGCCGGGGTACGCAATCACGAGGTTAATGAAGGATTTTTTGTTACCTCGATCCTGTTTGCACTGATATTGCCCGCAACGACACCACTCTGGCAGGTGGCGCTGGGAATTTCATTTGCTGTTGTGATCGCCAAGGAAATGTTCGGCGGCACTGGCAAGAATTTCGTCAACCCGGCGCTAGCCGGCAGGGCGTTTTTGTATTTCGCCTATCCGGTAGAAATGTCCGGGGACGCCGTGTGGGTACCGATCGACGGATACAGTGGCGCCACGGCACTGGCGGTCACAGCCGAGAGTGGCGTGGCGGGTCTGCTGGCCGATGGCGTCAGCTGGTTGGATGCCTTTGTCGGCACGATCCAGGGTTCGCTGGGCGAGACATCGACGCTGGCCTGCCTGATTGGCGGGCTGATCATCGTCTATACCGGTGTGGCGTCATGGCGAATTATCGGCGGTGTGTTTATCGGCCTGGTCGCGACTGCCTTGCTTTTCAACGTAATCGGCTCGGATACGAACCCGATGTTCGCCATGCCCTGGCACTGGCATCTGGTGCTTGGCGGATGCGCCTTCGGCATGATTTTCATGGCGACCGATCCGGTGTCCGCATGCAACACCAACATGGGCAGGTGGGTATTCGGCGGGCTGATCGGTTTTCTAACAGTAGTTATACGCGTCATTAATATCGCGTTTCCCGAAGGGATCATGCTGGCAATTCTGTTTGCCAATGTATTTGCTCCATTGATCGATCACTTCGTGATACGCGTCAACGTAAAACGCAGGTTGCAGCGCAATGCCTGATAGAAATTTCACTATCCGACAGACACTCCTGGTTGCGTTGATCGTTAGCCTGGTTTGCTCGATCATCGTTGCCGGGGCGGCAGTGTTACTCGAGCCGTTGCAACAACGTAACAAACAACAGGCCATTCGCGAGGACATACTGGATGTAGCCGGCTTGCTGGATCCTGCGCGCTCCATCGAACAGTCATTTGAGAACATCGAGACTCGCCTGGTGGACCTGGCGAGCGGCGATTACGTCGAGGGTGATGCAAATGCCTTCGACGCGCGCCGCGCCGCACGTGACCCGCAAACCAGCGTAGCGGTCCCGGCCGAGCTCGATATTGCCCAGATCGATCGCCGCCCGAAACTGGCAAGA
>JAOTXR010000281.1 GCA_029862285.1 Gammaproteobacteria bacterium | reverse complement strand
ACCGCTTGTTCGAGGAACCCATCGGCAAACCCGAAGCATGACGCCAGTCTACGCCGACATTATTCGTGACGCCCTGTGGCGCAACAATACCGGGCTGGTGCAGCTACTGGGTTTGTGCCCATTGCTTGCTGTCACGACGACTGCCGTCAATGGCATCGGGCTGGGGATTGCAACCACACTGGTGCTGATCGCTTCCAATACCCTCGCCTCGCTGATCCGGCCTGTCTTGCGCCCTGAAACGCGTATCGCCCTCTTTGTATTGATCATCGCCTGCCTGGTCACTCTGGTGGATCTGTACATGCGCACCTGGTTCTTCGATCTGCACCGTACGCTGGGAATATTCGTACCACTGATAGTAACGAACTGTGCAATACTCGCCCGCGCCGAAACATTTGCGTCGAAAAACGATCCATTGCGTGCGGCCATGGATGGACTCATGACAGGTATCGGGTTTGCTTTGGTCCTGATTCTCATGGGCGCGCTGCGTGAACTAATTGGCCAGGGCACGCTTCTGGCACAGGCCGACATGCTGTTCGGCCCCGCCGGGAAAGGGCTGACGCTGTATTTGTTCGATAATGGCTTCCTGATAGCCATCCTGCCACCCGGCGCATTCCTTACGCTGGGTCTGCTGATCGCTCTGCGCAATGCCCTGGCGGCAAAGTGAATCGCGAAAAACGCACAGAAATCTTCGCCCGACTGCAGGCTGCCGATCCGAAACCGACGACCGAGCTGGGCTACAACTCCCCTTTCGAGTTGTTGATCGCGGTCATACTCTCAGCGCAGGCAACCGATGTCGGCGTAAATCTGGCAACCGGGAAACTCTACCCGGTTGCCAATACGCCGCAGGCCATACTCGATCTCGGCCTCGCTGGCCTGAAAAAACACATCGAGACAATTGGCCTGTACAACACCAAAGCAAAAAATATTATTGCCACCTGCAAGATTCTCCTGGCCGAGCACAATGGCGAAGTCCCGGAAAACCGTGCTGCGCTGGAAGCGTTACCTGGCGTTGGGCGCAAAACTGCCAATGTGGTCCTCAATACAGCCTTTGGGCATCCCACCATTGCGGTGGACACGCATATTTTTCGCGTCTCCAATCGCACCGGCATCGCTCCGGGCAAAAACCCGCTGGAAGTTGAAAAGCGTCTGCTGCGTCTCGTACCCGAAGAGTATCGGCAACACTGCCACCACTGGCTCATCCTGCATGGCCGTTATGTTTGCAAAGCACGCAAACCCGATTGCCCCAACTGCCTGATCGCCGATCTCTGCGAATACAAACAAAAGACTGAGGCGTGATGTTATACGGTGATCGCAACAGCATGCGTCAGGTCTTCGTCGATGCGTTTCGCAAGACGCGGGACGGCAAAGCGCTGTCACCAATGGAACAGATAATCGCAGCCGTAATTAGCGAGCACCCCGAGTACCACGACATACTCGAGGCTGGCGCGGTCAATAGCGACTACCCGGTCGAGCAGGGCCGGACCAATCCCTTTTTGCACATGGCCATGCACATTACGATCCGCGAGCAGGTCAGCATTGACCGGCCAGCCGGAATCGCGGCAGCCTGGCGGCAGCTCAGCCTGCAATCAGGTGATTCGCACCGTGCCGAACATCTCATGCTGGATTGCCTGGCCGAGATGTTGCTGCAGGCGCAGCGCGACGGCATGCTGCCGGACGAAAACGCCTATGTCGACGCCGTGGGACGTCTCATTCAGATGTAATAGAATGCGCCTACGGCCGGTCTGCTACCTGACTGCCACTTCGTGCCGATGGAGTCACGATGATTGATAGAAATTACCCCGTCCGCGGGGCGGGAATAGGCCTGCGACGCAGTATGCTGAAGGCACTGCGGGAAGATCCGCCGGAACAAGTGGATTTCATGGAGGTCGCGCCGGAGAACTGGATCGGTGTCGGTGGCGCCCTGGGGCGAAAATTTCGCTATTTTACCGAGCGCTTTCCGTTCATCACGCATGGCCTGTCGCTGTCGCTGGGAGGACCGGCACCGCTGGATGAAGAGTTTCTGCTCCGGTTGAAAGGGTTTCTCGATGATCACGAGATCCGTGCTTATAGCGAACACCTCAGTTTTTGCACCGATGATGGCCACCTTTACGACCTGATGCCCATCCCGTTTACCGAAGAAGCCGTCGAATACGTTGCCGATCGTATCCGTCGCACCCAGGATATTCTGGAACGGCGCATGGCCATCGAAAACGTGTCCTACTACGCCGCCCCGGGCAAGGAAATCGAAGAGATAGATTTCATCAAGGCAATACTCGAAAAGGCCGACTGCGATCTGCTGCTTGACGTCAATAACATCTATGTCAACAGCATTAACCATGGTTACGATCCCGAAGAATTCCTCAGGGCCTTGCCGGCCGAACGGATAATGTATTTTCATATCGCCGGGCACTACGTGGAAGCCGAGGATCTGCGGGTTGACACGCATGGCGCCGATGTCATTGATCCTGTCTGGTCATTGCTGGAAACCGCCTACCAGGAATTCGGTGTGGTACCCACCCTGCTGGAACGCGACTTCAATATCCCGCCATTGCCGGAGTTACTACAGGAAGTCGACATGATTCACGCGTTGCAGGAAAAGCACCGGAGTGTAGACCAGGACGCCTCCGAGGAAGCGGAAGAGATTATCGATGCCGGATAAACCCGCCTTCCAGCGTTTGCAGTACGAACTTGCCGCACACATTCGTGATCCCGAGCATGCGGAACCACCGGCAGAAATCGAGGACCGACGTCTGGCGATTTACCGCGAGCTGTTCTACAACAATGTGCAGAGCCTGTTGGCCGGGACTTTTCCTATCCTGCGCAAGGTGCTGACCGATCCCCAATGGCACCGGTTGCTACGCAAGTATTTCAAGGATCATCAGGCACATACACCACTATTCCTGGAAATGCCTCAGGAATTTATCAGCTACCTGCAGGAGGAGCATGAGCTTGCCGATGACGAACCGGCCTTTATGCTCGAACTGGCACATTACGAATGGGCCGAACTGGCCGTTTCAATTCTCGAAGAAGAACCCGATCTGGACGAGGTCGATCCGCGCGGTGACGTGATCGAGGGCGTACCTGTCGTGTCACCCGTCTGCTGGTCGCTGGCGTACACCTATCCGGTGCACAAGATCAAACCGGATTTTCAACCCGAGGAACCCGACGAAACCGCAACTTTCCTGGTGGTTTACCGTAACCAGGCGGACGAGATCGGTTTTCTCGAAATCAACGCTGTTACAGCGCGATTGATTGAACTGATCGAACGCGAAGACGGCCATACCGGGCGCGAACTGCTCACACAGATCGCCGAGGAAATCGGACATCCCGACGCAAACGCCGTAATTGAAGCCGGGCGCGACATACTGGAGCGACTGCACCGGCATGACGTGATACTCGGCACCACCAAGCACTAATTTTTTTCTATTTGTTGGGGAATGACTATGTCCATTGCATCGAGCATCGGCCGTTTGCACGATAGCGTGTTTGGCTGGACCGCGAAGATCGACTGGCTTGGACCGCTGGCACTACGGCTCTATCTGGCACCGATTTTCTGGGTTGCCGGAATGAACAAGGCAGGCGGATTCGACAATGTCGTCCAATGGTTTGGCAACGCCGACTGGGGTTTGGGTCTTCCAATGCCGTGGCTGCTGGCGTTCCTGGCCACTGCCGCCGAAGTCCTCGGCGGCGCCCTGTTACTGCTTGGTCTGGCGACTCGCCTGATCGCGGTACCGTTGATCATAACCATGATTGTGGCTATGACGACGGTACACTGGGACAACGGCTGGCAGGCAGTACATGACGCCAAGAGCC
>JAOTXR010000280.1 GCA_029862285.1 Gammaproteobacteria bacterium | reverse complement strand
CGGCAAGTAATCATCGGGTAACAACGCCGGCGTGTGCAGATCGACTTCCGGTCCGCGATGCAGCGGTTGCAGCAGATCGGGTTCTTCGCCGTTTTTCATGGCGCGCACCGCGCGTTCCAGTAACTCGATGTACATTGAAAAACCGATTTCGTGTATCTGGCCGCTCTGCTCTTCGCCGAGTAGCTCGCCGGCACCGCGTATTTCCAGGTCGTGTGTTGCGAGCGCAAAACCAGCGCCGAGGTCTTCAGTTGACTCGACTGCCTCCAGTCGTTTGATGGCGTCGCCAGTTAACGCCTGGCGGGGCGGAGTGACCAGGTAGGCATATGCGCGGTGATGAGAACGGCCGACTCGGCCACGTAGCTGGTGTAGTTGTGCGAGTCCGAGACGGTCGGCGCGATCGATAATAATCGTGTTCGCTGTGGGTACGTCGAGACCACTCTCGATGATAGTCGTACACACCAGTACACTGAAACGGCGGTGATAGAAATCCAGCATTACCTGCTCGAGTTCTCGTTCCCGCATTTGCCCATGCGCAATTCTCAGTTCCGCTTCCGGTACCAATTGCGCTATTCGTTCTGCCACCCGGTCGATTTCCTTGATCCGATTGTGCACTACAAATACCTGGCCGCCGCGTCTGATCTCGCGCAAGCAGGCTTCGCGTAAATTCGCGTCGTTCCACTCGCTGACAAAAGTCTTGACCGCCAGGCGTTCGGCCGGCGGTGTTGTGATTAGCGATAAATCACGCACACCACCCATTGCCATATTCAACGTACGCGGGATCGGTGTGGCCGTGAGTGTCAGTACATCGACTTCCGTCCGCAATTCCTTGAGTTTTTCCTTGTGCCTGACACCAAAACGGTGTTCTTCGTCGATGACAACCAGCCCCAGGTCGCGAAAGGCAATTTGCCGCTGCAGCAACTTGTGCGTACCGATTACGATATCGATCTTGCCATCGGCCAGGCCCGCGACAATGGCTGCATTTTCGCTGGCACTGCGAAATCTCGACAGCATTTCGATGTTGACCGGCCAGTCAGCAAAGCGGTCCCGGAAAGTCTGTAAGTGCTGCTGCGCCAGCAATGTCGTCGGCACGAGTACCGCCACCTGGGCGCCACCATGGACCACATAAAACGCAGCCCGCAGTGCGACTTCAGTCTTGCCAAAACCCACGTCGCCGCAAATGACCCGGTCCATAGGCTGACCGGAGCGCAGATCCTCTAACACCTGTTCGATTGCACTGGCCTGGTCCGGGGTTTCTTCGAAAGGAAAGCCCTGGGTAAATGCCGCGTATTCCAACTCGCTGGCTGTAAACGAGCGGCCAGACCGAGCGGCGCGGCGGGCATAAACATCGAGCAGCTCGGCGGCAGCGTCGCGAATTTTTTCCGCCGCACGTTTGCGCGCGCGTTGCCACTGATCGCTGCCGAGTTTGTGCAATGGCGCGCTTTCCGGTGCCGTACCGGTGTAACGGCTGATCAGGTCCAGGGCGTGGACCGGGACGTAGAGTCGATCGCCTTCGGCATATTCCAATGTCAGAAACTCGTTTTTTAAGCCCGCGACCTCCAATGTCTGTAAACCGACAAAACGGCCAACGCCATATTCTTCGTGCACCACCGGCGCGCCGGCGCGTAAGTCGGTGAGATCACGAATAATCGCTTGCGGATCGCGTGACGGCCGGCGCCGCTGTACGGCTCGGGCAGATTTACCGTAGAGCTG
Source organism: Gammaproteobacteria bacterium (assembly GCA_029862285.1). Classification (GTDB taxonomy): domain Bacteria; phylum Pseudomonadota; class Gammaproteobacteria; order Steroidobacterales; family JABDKV01; genus JABDJB01. Next base: position 2,104 of record JAOTXR010000280.1, on the reverse strand, counting down.
TTCGCCGACGACCAGTGCCAGGGCCGGATGGCTTAATTTCAGTCCGCGTTCCAGGTCGGCAACCAGGATTGCCGTCGCGTGGCCGCTGCTGAGGAATTCCTGCCAGTTATCGACCCGGGCGGGTTTGATACCGCGTTCTGCGAGGAGTTCGAGTGTGGTCTCACGGTAACCCGGGGACTCGGCTACAAACAGGATGCGGCCGGGGAATTTATCCATGAAGGCCTGCAGCGTGGCTGTTGGATCGGGTGCCCGCGCCTTGATTTCCAGACTCGGTGGGGCCTGAGTCGGAAAGTTGTGGACCTTGTCGACTTGTTTCGCTGCAGACACAAGCAGTCGCGGAAAGTCTTCCAGACGCTTTTTGAGATCGGTTAGCGGATGAAAGGACGCAGCGGGTGGCAGCAAGGGGCGTTCGAGATCGTGTGCACGCTGCTCGAAACGTTGCTCGGTATCTGCCGCGTAGGCGGCAAGGGCGCCGTCTACATCTTCGTCAAATACCACAACGCTGTGTGCCGGGAAATAGTCCAGCAGGTTCGCTGTCTCGTCAAAAAACAACGGCAGGTAATATTCCAGGCCGCCAGGCGTGATGCCATCTGACACCTCGCGATAAATTTTGGTCCGCATAGGATCGCCTTCGAAGGCGCGACGGAAACGCTGGCGAAAATCGCGTATGGCCGATTCGGTCATCGCAAATTCACGCGCCGGCAATATCCGCAGGGATTGATGTCGGTCGCCCGACAACTGCGTGGTCGGGTCGAAACTGCGAATGCTGTCGATCTCGTCATCAAACAGATCGATTCGTGCCGGGCCATCGGCCCCCATGGGAAACAGGTCAATCAGTGAGCCACGCACAGCGAACTCGCCATGCTCCATGACCTGTCCGACGTGACGGTATCCGGCCGCATCGAGTCGGCGCTGCCAGCCTGGCAGATCGAACTCTTGCCCGACCTCGCAGACCAGCGTGCCGCCGGTGACATAGCTGACCGGTGGCAGCCGTTGTAACAGCGTTGCCGCTGAGGCAACGACCAGGCCATTGCCCAGTTCAGGCAGTTGCGAGAGCGTGGCCAGGCGGCGCGAGATGATGTCCGGGTGGGGCGAGAAAATGTCGTAGGGCAGCGTTTCCAGGTCGGAAAATTCGTGCACTGGCAGGCGGTCGGCGGCAAAAAACCGCAGTTCCGACAGCAAGCGCTCCACCTGCCGTACGCTGTGGACGACCACCAGCACCGGGCCGGGGTGGCGGCTGGCTGCCTCGACCAGCGCCAGCGCGCCGGCGCAGCCGTAGAGACCACCCCATTTTTCCTGGCCGTCACGCGGCAGCACGGCCTGCCCGGCCGGAAAACAGTGCTCCGGTGTCATGGGCGGACTATTAGGGTTTGCCCTCAGTTCTGTGGGCGCTTCGATACCGAGTGGATAACCCGTTTGTGCTCGAAGTAGACAATGAAATGCTGATATTCCCACCGCGTAATCGGTGGGTCGCCGACCGGCGCGCGGCGATTGCTTGGACTTCCGTAACTGGATTCGACAAATTCCATCGTCATGCCGCGGGTCGGAATGGACTGGGTGGCAGCAGATTGAGTGGTGCTGTTGAGCAGAGTCTGGCCGATTGCAGACACGGCTACTGCGAACAGAAGTACCAGTGCGATGGCGGCTGCGGGTTTTTTGTGCATTCCACGCGACTATCGAAACCAGGGAAGGGCCCAAATATAACAATCATCGGCCCCATCTCAACGGTTTTTTGTAGCCTGCAAGTGCGACGTATTGATAATGAATAATATAAGCTTAATATTTCAATCCACTGATATTATTCGCGAATATAGGAATTTGAGCTTGGGTCCAATACCACGGAGCAAACTGGCAGGCGGCCAAAAATTCCCATTTCCGGACACCCCGGCGGCGGTCCTGACTGGTCCGGCTGTGCTTTAATCCGCCGATGTTCCGCCCCCTGGAAGTGTTTGTCGGCCTGCGATATCTGGGTGCCAGGCGCCAGAATCGCTACATTTCTTTCATTTCAGCCATTTCGCTGCTGGGGATTGCGGTCGGGGTGATGGCGCTGATTGTTGTGTTGTCGGTCATGAACGGTTTTGGTAATGAGCTGCGTGCGCGGTTA
>JAOTXR010000014.1 GCA_029862285.1 Gammaproteobacteria bacterium | reverse complement strand
CCTTTGCCGGAAACCGCGCCTACCGCACTTATCCAAAATAAGTAACGTCGGGTGCCCGGTACCTTTCGCTGCGGTACCTTTCGGTGCCCGGTACCTTTCGCTGCGGTACCTTTCGTTCTACGGGATTGTCAGCGGATTATCTTGATGGAATCGCCCGGTTGCGGCTCGCCATCCGGGTACAGCCCGTTCAGCAGACGTAACAATGCAACCGGATCATTGACGTTTTCGATCTCGAACGCCGACAGATCGCTGTCTTCGCTAACCTGAACGATACGCACGGCTTGCGGTTGAGCCAGTTCGCGGTCGGGGCCGGCCAGTCGACGGGTGCTCTTGATTATGCTGTCGAACGCGCGATCGTATTTGCGTTGACGATCGTTGTCCTGTGTGACCCCATTGAAAATGAACGCATTGTCACCGTGGAAAATCACCGCGATCCGCCCGGTCCGCACGCCGAAAGGGGAACCCATGTTTTTCGCCGTGGCGATAAACCCTTCCAGGCCGTTGATATCAACGACCCGGGCATTCTGCCAGCGTCTCAGGCCGGTTACCTTCTGCAGGAACTTGTCGACCGGAATTTTCCGGCGCTTGCGGTCAGCGCGATCTACCAGAGTGATCTGCATCATTCCTGCCCGTTCAGGGGCCCACGCAAGGAGACGGTCAGGCAAATTCTGAATGGTCCATTGTTCAGGAAAGCTGAGCGCGAAATCGAGATCGTTGTGCAGGAACCGGCTGTCCCGTATGACACCCTGCGCAGCGCTGCCGGCCCAGGCGATGCCATCGATGTGACGCAGAAATTCGTTCCGACCGTCATCGCGAGTGATAGCACCGGACTCCCTGGCTTCTGTTGCCAGCTCCAGCAGCCGCCGATCTTTATCCGGATGCGACGCGAGCATTGCATGATACGGATCGCCGGTCTCTTTCTCTTTGCCGGTCGAGTCGTACTGATCGCGTGCTTTCAACAACTCGATCACTTCCAGCATCGCGTGTGGATCATAACCAGCATCACGGATCATCTGGGCGCCACTCTCATCGGCTTCCAGTTCCATTTCCCGGCCATAGCCACGCACCAGTCCGGCACCAAACAGTGTGCCCAGGCTGAAACCGGTCGTGGGGCCAATTGAATCGGTGACCTTGCCGACCACGCGCGCAGCCGTGTATTGACGTGCCGCATGCCGCGCCGTGATATGCCCGACCTCATGACCGAGGACAGCGGCCAACTGCGCCTGGGTGTTCAGATGCACGATTAGCGCTCGAGTGACGTACACGTAACCACCCGGCGTAGCAAATGCGTTGATGTTTTCGTCGTCGAGGACAGTGAAATGCCAGGTGTACTTTTCGCCGGTCGCGTGCGCCGCAACTTCACTGCCGATCTGCTGCACGTATTCAGCCAGGCCGTTGATGTCGTACTCGCCGTATGTGTCGACGATTTGTTGGTGATACTTGCGACCCAGCGCCGCATCGCCAAACTCAGTTTGCTCGGCGTTGTTTTCCTTATCTTGCTTCTTTTTTGCCCACGCGGGATCGGAGGCGGTGATACCCACCACGATAAGAAGGGCCACGAATATTTGCCAGATTGTAGTCAACCCGTCGGCCGGGGGAGATTCGGTCAGGTCGACATCCCGTACTTGCGGCGGAACTTGTCCACGCGGCCACCCGAATCGACAATCTTCTGTTTGCCGGTGAAAAACGGGTGGCATTTCGAACAGACTTCCACGTGCAGGTCTTCGCATAATGTCGATCGGGTTTTAAAGCTGTTGCCGCAGCTACAACTTACCGTCATCTCTTCGTATTTTGGATGGATATCATGCTTCATGGTTCGAACTGCGTCAGACTGTGTCGAAAAGGGCGCGCAGGATAGCCCGTTTGGGGTACACAGGCAACCGGGTTTAGCCCCTCTTTCTTAACACTTGGCTTTAAGACTTTTTAGTTAAGCTGAGGTTATTCCGGCAGTTTTTTGTTATCCACAAATTCTGTGGATAACTCTGTGGACGGCCGTTGTGCTCAAGCCTGAATCTCCTTGTTTCTCCAAGATATTGTCAAATTGGCGAAAACCGCAGCAGCTGGCATAAATGGTAGAAAAATCAATAAGCTATTTTACAGAAGGGCAGGTAACGCGGGGTGCATGGGGTGAAATTCGAGCCACTGGCCGGCTGATTCGCCCGCTTGTGCATAAATTGGCCAGGGCGTGCCCTACGCATTCCCCCGGATGCTGCATCGCACTATGGTTCTGCCGGTTGGCTCGTAGCGGAATCCGCGGGTAAAAACAGGCTTTGCAGATCGTCCAGGAAACGACGGCCGAGTGGTGTCGGCCGGCACCAGCCCTCCTCGAATTCCAGTAGTTTGCGTGCCTGTGCTGTCCGACAGAGCGGCAGGATTTCCGCAATGTCCCGGCCGGTTCGCGACTGGTAGAGATCCTGAGGAAAACCATGATTCAGCCGCAGTGCATTCAGCATGAATTCGAAGGGACGTTCCGCCTCGCCCAGCTGATGCTCCGGCCAATCGCAACGGGTGACAGCAGCCATGTAGTGGCCTGGAGAGCGTGGCTTGTGTCGTCTGGTGATTTGCCCGTTGCCAGTCAGCTTGCCATGCGCCCCGGCGCCTACACCCAGGTAATCGCCGAACAGCCAGTAGTTGAGATTGTGGCGGCAGCGATGCCCGGGACGGGCCAACGCCGAAATCTCATAATGACGATAGCCGGCAGCTGCAAACACAGCCACACACTCGAGCTGCATGCGCCAGAGACTGTTGTCGTCCGGCAACGGCGGCGGCGACTTGTGAAACACAGTCCCCGGTTCCAGTGTTAGTTGATAGTGCGAGATATGTCCCGGATCCAGCTCACAGGCGATGCGGGCGTCAGTCGCCGCCATCGCCGCTGTTTGCCCCGGCAAGCCGTACATCAGGTCCAGGTTCACCCGGCTGAAGCCGGTCGCCATCGCCATCTCGACGGCTGCGCGCGCGGTGCCGGAATCGTGGATGCGTCCTATCGCCCGCAAACAACGATCGTCGAAGCTCTGCACGCCGACCGACAGGCGCGTGATACCTGCGTCGCGGTATCCGGCAAAACGACTGCTATCGAGGGTACCTGGGTTGGCTTCCAGCGTTACCTCAGCGTCGGGATCCAATCTGCCAGCCAGCCGTTCCAGCACACGCGCGATCTGTTCCGGCGATATCAGGCTGGGTGTGCCGCCACCGATAAAAACCGAAACGACGGGCCGTCCGGCGCTGCGTGACAGTTCTTCATCCAGATCTTTGAGCAGGGCATCGACATACGTCTGCTCCGGCAGTTCTCGCCGCAGCGTGTGCGAATTGAAGTCGCAATAGGGGCACTTGCGCACACACCAGGGAAAGTGCACATAGAGTGATAATGGCGGCTGCTGTTGCAGACTCATCAGTTCCAGGCTGTCAGGTGGTGCGCCAACAACGATAGCGCCCGGGCCCGATGGCTCACGCGATTTTTTTCTGACGGCAACATCTCGGCGGCGGTGCGGTCGCTGTTCGCCGGTAAAAACAAAGGATCGTAACCAAAGCCGTTGTCGCCAGCCGGCGTGATGCCGATGCTCCCTTCCCACGTGCCTTCGCAGATCAACGGCGCCGGATCCCCGGCATGACGCATGAATACAGCGACACAGCGATAACGTGCCGTGCGCTTGTCGGTTCCGGCAAGCGCAGCGAGCAGTTTTTGGTTGTTGTCGGTATCTGAGGCGTTTTTACCTGCATACCGAGCGGAATAGATCCCGGGAGATCCTGACAATGCATCGACTTCCAGCCCGGAGTCCTCGCCGATTGCAGCATGGCCGGTGTGTTGTGCGGCATTGCGCGCTTTCAGTATCGCGTTCTCGACGAAAGTCAGTCCGGTTTCATCGGCTTCAGGGACATCGAATTCTGACTGGACGGTGAGTTCGAAATCATCGCCAAGCAGCGCGCGTATCTCCCGCAGTTTGCCCCGATTGCCGGTGGCCACGACTATCTGCCGCATCGGTTCAGCCGGCCAGGGCCGTGCGTTGCAACTGCATAATGGTTTCAATACCACCGGCGGCGAGATCGAGCATGACGTCGAGCTCATTGCGTCTGAACGCGTGGCCCTCGGCGGTCCCCTGAATCTCAATGAAGGCGCCGGCGTCGTTCATGACGACATTGAAGTCAGTTTCAGCGGCGCTGTCCTCTGCATAGTCGAGATCGAGCACCGGCATGCCGCAGTAGATTCCCACCGACACCGCCGCGACCTGACCGTGCAGTGGATTGTCCGCCAGCTCACCCTTGGCGAGCAGGTTGCCGGTGGCACTTGCGAGCGCCACGTAGGCGCCGCTAATTGCCGCGGTGCGGGTGCCTCCATCGGCTTGAATAACGTCGCAGTCGAGGGTAATGGTGCGCTCGCCCAGTGCTTCGAGATTGACGATTGCACGCAACGAACGACCAATGAGTCTCTGTATTTCCTGGGTGCGGCCCGATTGTTTGCCACGCGCAGCCTCGCGGTTCATACGGGTATTGGTCGATCGCGGCAACATGCCATATTCACCCGTTACCCAGCCTCTGCCGCTGCCACGCAAGAACGACGGAACACGATTATCCACGCTGGCAGTGCAAATCACCCGGGTATCGCCAAAGCAAGTAAGCACCGAGCCCTCGGCGTTCGGCAGGTAGTCACGCGTCAGCGTGATGTCGCGCAGCGCGTCATTGGCGCGCCCGCTGGGACGAGAAGTTTGCTGATTCATTCGATTTTGCTAGTCAGTTCCACGCCAGATCATGGCGGCCGCGGTCGTATTATCGCTGCCAGGCGTGTTATTCGCCACAGCGAGGTCGACCAGCTCTTCCAGTTTCTTTTGCAGATTGAAATTACCGCCGGTAGCGGCAAAAGCAGCAGCAATGTCGTTGTCCGCCAAGCCACCCCAAAAACCGTCGGAGCACAACAACAGCGTGTCATTTTCTTGCAGCAGATAGGGTTCGGAAACAGTTGCCGTTGGTTTGGCACGGTCGCCGCCGAGGCAATGTTCGACAAAACTGCGCATCGGGTGATTGGCTATTTCTGATTCTTCTATCAGGCCTTCCTGTAACAACAGTTCGACGTGGGTATGGTCACGGGTTCGCTGCACCACCCGGTTGTCGCGCAGGTGGTATACGCGGCTGTCCCCAAGATGAGCCCAGTAGGCGATATCCTCCTGAACCAGACAGATCGCGCAAGTAGCCCGTGGTTTTGCATCGAGGTGTTGGTCGCGGCCAAGAATCACCAGCGCCTCGTGCGCGTCGCCAATCGTGCGCGACAGGAATCGTTCGGGGAATGGCAGTGGCTGTTTGCTCATGCGGAATTTTTCCGACATCGTCGCAATGGCTGTCATTGCCGCCTCGGCGCCGGCCGAATGTCCACCCATGCCGTCCAGCACCATGGCCAGCACACTATGATCGCCAATCAGTATCTCGACCCGATCCTGATTCTCTTCGCGATTGCCGATATGGCTGTATTTTGCGATCTCGATCTGCAATCAGGCTTCCAAATCGGACAGGAGTTGCTTTGCCGCTTGCACCAAACACGGTACATTGCGGCGTGAAATCAGTAAATGCCAGAGCGACATAATGATTCGCAGTATGACAGCCTTTGCGCGTCGCGGTCGCCGCGCCGACTGGGGCGAGATCGTCTGGGAGATCCGGGCGGTAAACCACCGGTATCTGGAGATGGGCTTTCGCCTGCCCGAGGACCTGAGATCGCTGGAGTCGGCATGTCGCAAGGCAATCAGTTCCCGACTGCGTCGCGGCAAGATCGACTCCACCCTCAAAGTGAATTTTTCAGACTCGGCCGCCAGCGACATCCAGGTCAACCAACGTCTGCTGGACAGCGTGATTGCGCGATCGGCCGAGGTGGCCCGCCAATTGGATGCGCCATCGCCTCTGAACCCGTTGAGCCTGTTGCGCTGGCCTGGGGTCGTTGCCGAGGCTGAGAGAGACCTCGGGCCAGTCGAGCAGGCCGCCGTTGAGTTGCTCGATGAAGCGCTGACCGCACTCAGTGAGTCGCGTGCCAATGAAGGCGCGCGAATCCGTGAAATGTTGCTCGAGCGTTGTGACGCGGTTGCGGCGCACGTCAAAACCATTCGTGGACATTTGCCTGACGTACGGGCGCGCATACGCGAAAAACTCACCACGCGTTTGGCGGAACTTACCGCTGATTTCGATCGCGACCGGGTTGAGCAGGAGCTGGTTATTCTGGCGCAGAAAATGGATGTGGACGAAGAACTCGACCGACTCGACAGCCACATTACCGAAACGCGCAAAGTGCTGGATCGTAACGACGCGGTAGGCCGCCGGTTGGATTTCCTTATGCAGGAGTTCAATCGTGAGGCGAACACGCTGGCATCGAAATCCAATGATCCCGAGACCACCCGACTGGCCGTTGATATCAAGGTGCTGGTAGAGCAAATGCGCGAGCAGGTGCAGAACATCGAGTGATGCTGGGTTGGCTGCGAAAACTCTTCGGCGCTGATCAGGGCCGGCATGGCCGACTATGGATCGTGTCGGCACCATCGGGCGCCGGCAAGACCTCCCTGGTTCGCGAGTTGTGCAAGCGGCAACCCGAGCTCGAAATGTCGGTCTCCTACACAACCCGGCGACGGCGGCCGAGCGAGGTCGATGGTCGGGATTATCACTTCGTCGACAAACAACGATTTCAGGCGATGGTGGCTGGCGGCGATTTCCTTGAACATGCTGAAGTGTTCGGCAATTTCTATGCCACGGGGCGGGCCGATGTTCAGGCAATACTCGACCAGGGCCGGAATGTGGTTCTGGAGATCGACTGGCAGGGGGCCCGCCAGGCGCGGGCGGCGATGCCCAGGGCGGGTTCGATATTCGTATTGCCGCCATCTTTCGAAGAACTCGAGCGGCGCCTGCGTGGCCGTGGCTCGGACACCGAAGAGGTCATACAGCGGCGGCTGGCTGAGGCGCGCGACGATATGTCCCACTGGCATGAGTTTGGCTATGCCGTCATCAATGACGACTTCACTACGGCCGCTGATGTCCTCGAGGCCATCCTGGCCCGCCAGGCGGACAGCTACCGTACTTCCCATCCTTCGCTGCGTCAGCAGATCGCCCGGCTTCTGGCCTGAGGCGGGGATTTTGATAGACTGATCGCTCCCCCCGCGAAAACGCGGGATGACCTGTAGGAAACGAAATGGCACGAATTACAGTAGAGGATTGCCTTGAGAGGATCCCGAATCTCTTTAATCTGGTCCTGACCGCGGCGAAGCGCTCGCGACGCCTCGCCAACGGCGCCGAAGCAATGGTGGAGTGGGAAAACGACAAGCCAACTGTTGTTGCGTTGCGTGAAATAGCCGATGGACATGTGAACGAGGAAATACTCGAAGAAACCGAACAGCAGCAACTGCTGGAGTCGGTTTTCGAAGACGAGACCCCACAACCGGAGACTCCGCCGCAGACGCCGGAGAGCCAGACCATTCCGCCGACCGCCACTCCCCTGGAGTAACTTCGCAGTGACCGAGCGCAGGCGACATCGGCGAGCCGAAACATGTCTACCGCGGCATCAATCCTGAGTCGCCTGCCACGCGGTAAGCAATTTGCCGATATAAAGGAGTTGCTCGTCCGGCTGCAGGAGTACCTGCCCGAGGATCAAGTCAACACAGTCTACGAAGCGTATCGCTTCGGGGCGGATGCGCACGAAGGACAGAAGCGTCTGTCGGGCGAGCCGTACATCACTCACCCGGTGGCGGTCGCCGGCATACTGGCCGATCTCAACCTCGATTATCAGAGCTTGTGCGCCGCACTGTTGCACGATGTCATCGAGGACACTGCCGCGGACAAGGCGCTCATCGCTGGCCGTTTCGGCGCAGACGTTGCCGAGATCGTCGACGCTGTCAGCAAGCTCGATCAATTGCGTTTCAAAAGTCGCGCTGAGGCCCAGGCGGAGAGTTTTCGCAAAATGCTATTGGCGGTTGCGAAGGATATTCGCGTAATCCTGGTGAAACTGGCTGACCGGCTGCATAACATGCGCACGCTGGATGTACTGCCTTCCGAAAAGCGCGGACGCATAGCCCGCGAAACACTGGATATCTACGCGCCTATTGCCAATCGGCTGGGCATTCACACCATGCGGGTGGAGTTGGAAGATCTTGGATTTCAGCACCTCTATCCACAACGATACAAAGTCCTGGGGCGCGCGCTCAGAAAAAATATCGGCAACCGCCGGCAGGTTTTCAAAAAGATACTCGATACGGTAGGCGCTGCGCTCGAGGACGCAAATATCGATGGCCGGGTTAGTGGTCGCGAGAAACATCTTTACAGCATTTACCAGAAGATGCGCCGCAAGGGCCGTTCCCTGTCTGAAATCGTTGATGTTTATGGGTTCCGAATTGTCGTCAATGGGGTCGACACGTGTTATCGCGCACTCGGTGTGGTGCACAGGTTATACAAGCCAATGCCGGGACGCTTCAAAGACTACATTGCCATTCCACGCATGAACGGTTACCAGTCGCTGCATACAACGCTGTTTGGCCCCAAGGGTGTGCCAATCGAAGTGCAGATCCGCACCGAAGACATGGACAAACTGGCAGAGGCCGGTGTGGCGTCGCACTGGTTTTACAAGTCGGGCGAAAAATCCAGTTCCAGCGCTCACGCCCGTGCCCGCGAATGGCTCGAACGCATGGTGGAAATGCAGGCCACCGGCAGCTCCGAGGAATTTCTCGAAAGCGTGCGTATCGATCTATTCCCGGAAAAAGTCTATGTATTCACACCCAACGGCGATATCTTGCGTCTGCCGCGTGGCGCTACCGTGGTGGATTTTGCCTACGCTGTTCACACCGATGTTGGTAATCGCTGTGTAGGCGCGAGAATCGAACGCCTGCCCGTGCCGTTGCATACGCCCCTGCGTAACGGTCAGACCGTCGAGATAATCACCGCCCGCGGCGCCAAGCCAAATCCTGCGTGGGTAAATTTCGTCGTAACTGCGAAAGCACGTGCTGCAATACGTGCGTATCTCAAAAAGCTGCGGCATAGCGAGGCAGTCAGGTTAGGCAAACGTTTGTTGAGCAAGTCGCTGGCAGAACTTTCCCTGACCATCCGCAAAGTCAGTCGTAACAAGCTCAAGGCCACGCTCGCGGATTTGGGCCTCGATAACACCGATGTCTTGTACGCGGAAATTGGCCTCGGCCGTCAACTTGCACCGTTAATGGCCCGTCGTCTGATGCCTGACAGTGTGAAGGACCAGGCGGGTGACGGTGACGTTATTGCGCCGATGGCAATCGCCGGAACCGAGGGCATGCTGGTGACTTACGCCCGGTGTTGCTATCCGGTACCACCGGACAACATCATGGGCTATCTCAGTGCCGGTCGTGGTCTGGTCGTCCATCGGGAAAGTTGTGGCAATCTGGCCGATTACCGCAAGCAACCGGAAAAGTGGATTGCTGTCGAGTGGCAGAATGAAGTCGAGCGGGAGTTTCCGATCGAGATTCGGGTCGATGTAATTAATCGCATGGGTGTGCTTGCCGCAGTATCAGCGAACATTGCCAGTTCGCAATCCAATATAGAAAACGTACAGGTAGTAGAGCGCGACGGAGACAATTCCACGCTCACCTTCCTGATCCAGGTAACTGATGGCGACCACCTGATGGGTGTCCTGCGCGGTATTCGTGCCATGCCCGAGGTGCATCAGGTACACAGGGTTTGCGCATAGGGGGAACGATGCCTAGAGAAGCCATAAACACCGATACCGCTCCTGCGGCTATAGGCACCTATTCACAGGCAGCACGGCATGGTGGCACGGTGTACTTGTCCGGACAGATCCCGCTGTCACCAGAGACCGGTGGCCTCGTTGACGGCGATATGGCCACCCAGATACAGCAAGTGTTCAATAATCTCGCCGCCGTGGCAGCAGCGGCAGGTGGCAGCCTGTCCGATGTAGTGAAACTGAACGTCTATCTCACCGATCTCAGTGACTTCCCCACGGTGAGTGAAGTCATGCCGGGATTTTTTTCCGAGCCTTATCCGGCGCGCGCGGTAGTTGGTGTAGCAGCGTTGCCCAAGGGTGCCAATGTCGAGATTGACGCCGTCATCGAACTGGCCTGATTGCGCTGTCCGTGAGCGCGCGGCATTCCAAAACGAAGAGCATGTTGCGCCCGACGACGCAACTGCGGGGAGTCGGGCCGGCGCTGGCTGAACATCTGAGCCGCATCGGTATAACGCAGGTAGCCGATCTACTCTTCCATCTGCCGGTACGCTACGAGGATCGCACGCAGGTGCGTCCCATCGGCAGCCTGCAGACTGGCGACAAAGCAGTTTTCGAGGGCGAGATTCAGACTGCCGCCGTAGTTTATCGTGGGCGGCGCATGCTGATCGCGTCATTGGCCGACGGCACGGGCCAGATCACGCTGCGGTTTTTTCATTTTTCCCGGTATCAGCAAAAGGCACTGGAGCGCGGAGCGCGTTTGCGTTGTTATGGCGAAGTGCGGCGTGGCCGCGGCGGTATGGAGATCGCGCATCCAGAGTACCGCGTGCTGCACGACGAAGCCGGTGGTCAGAACGAAGAGAATCTGACAGCAGTCTATCCAACGACCGAGGGTCTGCAACAGGGGCGACTCCGTATGTTGATCGGCCGTGCGCTCGATGAATTGGTTGCGGCTGAGTCACCGGAGTTACTGCCGCTGAAGTTGACTGCAGACATGGATTTTCCATCGTTGCGCGACGCTTTGTTGTTTGTCCATCGCCCGCCGCCTGGGACCGATACCGGCCAACTCATGTTGTGCCGTCATCCTGCACAACAGCGCCTGGCCTTTGAGGAATTGCTGGCGCATCACCTGAGTCTGAGACGTTTGCGTGAGAACGTGCGTGTGGAGAAAGCCTTGTCACTGCCTCGTCAAGGAGAATTGCAGAGACTTTTCATTGCCGCTTTGCCATTTGAATTGACCGGTGCGCAGCAGCGGAACCTGCGTGAGATCGGCGATGATTTGGCGCGCGACAATCCGATGATGCGCTTGTTGCAGGGGGATGTAGGCTCCGGCAAGACGGTCGTTGCAGCCGGTGCCGCGTTGTGCGCTGCGGATGCGGGTTACCAGACAGCAATTATGGCGCCAACCGAACTGCTTGCCGAACAACATCTGGCGACGTTCAAAGACTGGTTCGAACCGCTGGGTCTGGATGTCGTGTGGCTGAGCGGGCGACTGAAAGTGTCAGAACGTCGTGCAGCACTGACTGCTATTGCCGGTGGTGCACCGATAGTGGTCGGCACGCATGCGTTGTTTCAGGCGGGGGTGGAGTTTGCCAGGCTGGCGCTGGTCGTTATCGATGAGCAACACCGTTTCGGTGTGCATCAACGCCTGGCGTTACGCGAGAAAGGAGCGCAGGGTGCGCATGTACCACATCAATTGGTCATGACGGCTACACCCATACCCAGAACGCTGGCGATGACGGCCTACGCCGATCTGGACTCATCAATCCTCGACGAAAAACCGCCCGGGCGTCAGCCGGTAGAGACCGTGGCGATGGCTGCGACACGGCGCGCCGAGGTGGTGCAAAGTGTTGCCCGGGCGTTGCAACAAAACCGGCAGGTTTATTGGGTCTGCCCGCTCATCGAAGAATCGGATCTGCTCGATGCGGAAGCGGCGGAAGATACAGCCGGCAAGTTGGCCGAAGCTTTGCCGGATTATCGTGTCGAGTTGGTGCATGGCCGGGTCAAACCGGAACAGCGTGATCGAATTATGACCGCATTCAAGTCCGGCGAAATTGATGTACTGGTTGCCACGACAGTAATCGAAGTCGGTGTCGATGTGCCTAATGCAAGTCTCATGATTATCGAGAATGCTGAACGTATGGGACTGGCGCAATTACATCAGTTACGCGGTCGCGTTGGGCGCGGTAGCGACAGCAGCAGCTGTGTATTGCTTTACAAACCACCCCTGACGCAAATGGCGCGTGAGCGACTTGGCGTGCTACGTCGCACAGATGATGGTTTCGAAGTCGCCCGCAAGGATCTGGCATTACGTGGTGCCGGCGAGTTGCTTGGTACCAGGCAAACCGGCCTGATGCAGATGAAAGTTGCCGACCTGGTTCGGGATGCACACTTGATAGAGACTGTGCAATCCGTTGCATCGGATCTGCTGCGCGACCAGCCTTCGATCGTACCGCGGCTTATTCGCCGCTGGGTCGGCGAGGCCGGCAGCCACTACGGCAAAGTCTAATCACCGCGTCTGGACCAACCGCGAGTCTGAGACAGAAACTTGCGCGTGAATCGCTTGGTGCCTGCCCTCGCCCCTTCAGGGAGGGGGGAGCTCACGCGCGCTGATGCGAAGAAATTCAAATTGTTCTATGTTCTGTTGGTTAAACACTATTGGGGGATTGATCATGCAACGCAATATTTCACGCGTTCTGGTAGCGGCTGTCATTGTAATGTTTACGACTCCGCTGTTTTCAACAACGGCATTTGCCGATGCCAAGACCGAAACCGAAGTACGCAAAGCAGTAGAAGCTGGTTACGCATACGCTAAAAAGGAGCTGAGAGACCAGGACAACGTAGTTCCACGTGATGGCGCACTACATTTCTGGTCCAGTGGTGGATTGCTGCAGCGAGTGCCGGCTAACGCTCCGGTGTCCGAGTACGACTACAACTCTGTCACGCCGAAGCACATCGAAGTTATTACGCTGCAGCCTGGCAAGAGTGCAGTAGCGATGTATTACGCAGAAGGATCGTTCAAAGAAAAGGGCCGGGATGCAGTCGGCCACTACATGACCCGGGTCACCGAAGTCATGATTAAGGAAGGCGGAACCTGGAAGATCACGGCTGCGCATTATTCAGCAATTGCCGGTGGTTCCGGTACCAATCAGAACGCGTTGGACTAGGATTCAAGCTGCCGGCCCCGGTCGGGGCCGGCTTGTCTTTGCCCTGGCGTTGGCACGAGCCATCGGGCTCGTTAGCAGCTACAATAAGTACTCCTTTCAGGTTGCGGGGGTCAGGTGGCACTGATCGAGCCACAATACGAACAAACCGGCAATGTCGAATGGCGCCCGATGGCCGACGCGCCGAACCTGTTTGTCGATGCACGCCTGCAAGATCTGGTTGCGGTTACCGGCTCGTTGACCCGGCGTTTGCGCGACTTGTGTGGCGACGCATTTAACTTGCGCTTGCTCGGTGAACGACGACGCGAAGAGTCCCCTGCTCTGATTCGCGAAGTGCTCATGTCGTGCGGCGACCTGCCATGGGTATTTGCACAAACCGTCATTCCGCAAGCCACATTGATCAAAAACCCCTGGCTCAGCCAGTTGGGAAACCGGCCACTGGGCGATACTTTGTTTGAACGCCCCAATGTTACCCGCAGCGGTTTGTATCTGGCGCAACTTTTTCCGGGCCACAGACTGTATGAAAGGGCAATCTGCGATGTCGAATTCGGTGATCGGCCGGAATCGCTATTGGCGCGTCGTTCCCTGATCGGGATACTCAATTCCGAGTTGTCGATTAACGAAGTATTTTTTCCAGCCGCTGGTGCCTGCGCAAAAGCCTGAAACCTGTGACGGCACTGTTCGAACGTCTGCGCCAGTATGCTCTGCTGATCCGTCTCGATCGCCCAATTGGCACGTACCTGGTGCTTTGGCCGATGTTATGGGCGTTGTGGATTGCAGGCGCGGGGAAACCTGATCCGTCAGTTCTAATTGTTTTTGTCGCGGGAGCCTTCCTGATGCGTTCCGCCGGTTGTGCAATCAACGATTTTGCTGATCGCGATTTTGATCCGCATGTAGAGCGCACACGCGATCGGCCCCTGGCAGCAAACAAAGTTCACCCCGCAGAAGCGCTGTCCATTTTCCTGGTTCTCGTGCTGGCCGCATTCGGCCTGGTACTGAGTACAAATGCACTAACAATCAAACTGGCAGTCGCCGGGGTATTGCTTGCGGCCACCTATCCATTTCTGAAACGCTGGACCCACCTGCCGCAATACTATTTAGGCGTGGCTTTCGCCTGGGGCACGCCGATGGCCTTCGCGGCACAGACCGGACGCGTGCCGCCGGTTGCGTGGCTGCTGTTTGGCAGCGTTGTCTTGTGGACTGCGGCCTTCGACACTATTTATGCGATGGTCGATCGGGCCGAGGACAAGAAAATCGGGGTGAAGTCGACAGCCATTCTTTTTGGATCTGCCGATCGAGTCATCGTCGCCGTGATGCAGGTTTTGACCCTGGCAGGTCTGTGGAGCGCCGGACAGCTTGCCGGTCTGAACGGC
>JAOTXR010000278.1 GCA_029862285.1 Gammaproteobacteria bacterium | reverse complement strand
CGATTACCAGCTTATCGTCGAGCACATGGAAGAAGCCGGCGAAGGGGCCCTGCGCCGGGCCTTTGAGCAGCTCAAGAAAAAACTTGCCACCGAAGGTTTGTTTGCAACAGAACGCAAGCAGGCCCTACCACCGCTGCCACAACGCATCGGCGTGATTACTTCGCCCACCGGCGCGGCGCTACGCGATGTCCTCAAGGTACTGCGGCGGCGATTCCCGGCAATTCCCGTTTTGGTCTATCCGGTGCTGGTGCAGGGCGCCAGCGCGCCGGGTGAGATTGTCGCTGCGTTGCAGTTGGCGCAAAAACGCGCCGACTGCGATGTGTTGTTGCTGACCCGTGGTGGTGGTTCGCTCGAAGACCTGCAGGCCTTTAACGAGGAAAGCGTCGCCCGGGCCATTGCCGCGTGCAGTATTCCAGTGATCTGTGGTGTCGGCCACGAGATCGATGTCAGCATCGCTGACTTTGCCGCCGACCAGCGCGCACCGACACCGTCAGCCGCGGCAGAAATGCTGGTACCGGACCGGCGCGAGTGGTTGCGTGGGCTGGCAACTACAGCCAGGCGGCTGGTTGGCAGTGTGCAGCAACGCATGACGCAGGCGCGACAACAATTCGACTTCGCATCGCGTCGTCTGAATCAGCAGC
Organism: Gammaproteobacteria bacterium; assembly: GCA_029862285.1. Lineage (GTDB taxonomy): Bacteria > Pseudomonadota > Gammaproteobacteria > Steroidobacterales > JABDKV01 > JABDJB01. Next base: position 3,200 of record JAOTXR010000278.1, on the reverse strand, counting down.
ATCCCGGGCAACGATTGCGGCAACAAAGCCAGCGGCTGGATGAACTGGAGCAACTACTCAGCAACCAGGTCCGGCATCGCCTGGACAAGTTTTCCAGCCGGGTCGCGGAAGCGCATGCGCACCTGCGGCGGGTGTCACCGGCGCAACGCATCACCCGTATCGGCGACGGTGTGAACAACACAAGCCGGCGTCTGCAGACGGCCACCAACAAGATTATTGAGCAGTTTAACCGCCGGTTGTCCGTTGCCGCTCGAGCACTCGATGCGGTCAGCCCGCTGGCAACTCTCGATCGTGGCTACGCCATCGTGACCGTTACCCAGGCAGATGGCAGCCGACAGATCATTCGCGATGCCACTACCCTCAAGCCAGGCATTGCAGTGGAAACGCGTGTTGCACGCGGTATTATTGACGCCGAAGTTACCGGTATCCGGGAGAGCGACAAGTGAGACGGTTCGTGAAATCGGCGCCAGCACTGCTCTTGTTATTGCTCGCCGCCAATGCATTTGCCATCCCACGGCACCTGCCGGTACCCGGCGGTGTTGCGGTACTGGATATTCCCGATCTCGATGGCGCCGCACCAACTGCAACTTACAATGGCAACCGCGTGCTGGTAACGATGGCCGGTGACCGTTGTGTCGCCGTGGTCGGCCTCCCACTCAGCACCAAACCGGGTGAGAAAATACTGGAGTTGACCGGACTAAAAGGCACCCGTGCCCGGATGACATTTGTCGTCGATAAGAAAGACTATGAGACACAGCACCTGACAATTACCAACAAACGCATGGTCGATCCCACTGCCGAGGATCTCGTTCGTATCGGCAAAGAACGCAAACGCATCAGTGCGGCACTTGAGAAATGGACCGAGCAACCTGCGGTACAGACCGAATTGATGCGTCCGCTCGCCGGGCCACAAAGCAGCCCTTTCGGTCTGCGTCGATTTTATAACAAACAACCACGCAGCCCACACAGCGGCATGGATATCGCCGCCGATGAGGGCACACCGATCGTGGCTGCGGGTGCGGGCACCATCAGCGAAACCGGTGGCTATTTTTTCAATGGCAATACCGTATTTATCGATCATGGCCAGGGACTGACGACCATGTATTGCCACATGAGTGAGATCACGGTCGAACCCGGTCAGACAATACAACAGGGCGATGTCATCGGTCTGGTCGGCATGACCGGCCGCGTAACCGGCCCGCACCTGCACTGGAGTGTCACGCTCAACGACGCCCGAATCGACCCTGCATTGTTTCTGCCCGCCGAGTCACACGCGACGACCGAAACTCCGTAACCGCTCCAAAGCGGGCCGGGCCAGAATAATGGCTATGAAATATCTCGTCCTAATCGAGAAAAGCGAGACTGGTGCTAGCCAAGGAAGCCGCTGATAACGGGTCGGAAGCGGTCCATGTCGACCAGGAAGGAATCGTGGCCCTGCTTCGAGGGCAGTTCAGTTAGCGTTACGTCACGACCCGGTGTTTGCAGCAACCCGGCCAGTTCGCGTTGCTGCTGCAGCGGGAACAGTATGTCGCTGGTAACACCGATCACCAACACCCGTTCGGCCTTGACGCAGGCCATACCGCTTTCGAGACAACCGCCGTGATCCGCGGTATCGAACAGGTCCATCGCCCGCGACAGATAAAGATAGCAATTGGCATCAAAAGAACCGACAAACTTCTTCGCATGATGTTCGAGATATGCCTCAATCTCGAATTCAATATGAAAGCCCCAGCCGGGATGGGTTTCGTCGGCTGATGCGCGTTCCCGCCCGAAACGGTGTTTCCACTCCTCGGCCGAGCGGTAGCTGATCATCCCCAGCTTGCGCGCCAGTTGCATGCCGGCGTCGGCGCCGTGACCAGTATAGTCACCATGATTCCAGGCCGGGTCAGACCGAATGATCTCACGTTGCACCGAGCGAATCGCGATGGCAAAAGGCAAAGCCCGCACCGCGGAAGAAATCAGCACCAAAGCCGCAACCCGGTCTGGATGCATCATCGCAAAGGCCAGTGCGGTCATGCCACCCATCGACGGACCGATGACATAGGCGAGCTGGTCTATGCCCAGATGCTCGACAACCGCGGCACCACCATCGGCGATGTCTTCAATCGAGAGAATGGGAAAATTGAGACGATAAACGAATCCGGTATCCGGGTTGGTCGATGCCGGGCCGGTGGATCCGAAGCAGCTGCCGAGAGAATTGACGCAGATAACAAAGAACCTGTCAGTATCGATCGCCCGGCCCGGACCCAGCATGTCTTCCCACCACCCCGGTGCGGGGTCGTCGGTTGCGGACGCCGCATGCGCGGACGGTGACAAACCAGTGAATATCAGCACGGCATTATCGCGTTTGGCGTTCAGCTCGCCCCAGGTTTCATAAGCAATCTCCACACCATGCAGCTCACCACCGCGGTGCATCGCAAAAGGCCGGTCGAGACTGATTTGGCAGCGGTTTCCGGACACAAGTCACCTCATCGGGCTTACCCGGCCCATTGTATACGCCGTTTGTCGTCTGGCGCGATTATGTTCAGGTTCGGCCCCCTCGAGGCCCAATGGCGGTAGGCTAGTGGAAAACCGAAATACCCGCTGCGCGCTTTTTCTGCTACACACAACCAGTTAGGGAGTTTCCACGGATCGATCAAGCGAGGGGCATCATGAATAAGAAACCGTCATTCCGCCAAAAAACCTGTATCAACGCCATGCTGGCTGCGGCGTTGCTGTTTGCCTGGTCAGGCAGCGTCACTGCCTACCCGACCTATGACGACTGTGCCGGCTGCCACGGTGACTTTAACGGCGACGACTATACGTCTTTGCGAGACGGCACCGCGTGGGGTACCGACCTCATGAGCGGGCACCTCACTTTCATTGACGGTGCCGGTAATGAGGACTGCCAGACATGTCACATGTCAGGGGGGTTCTCGCCGGTTTTCACCGACGAGTCCGGTAACGCGAACCGGCCGCAGAGTTGTGCCGGTTGTCACGGACGCGACGAGGATGTCACGGCGAATGACGGTGCGTTCGGCGGCAACAATCCGGGACGCGCCGACGGCCTGCGGGCGCATCACGCTGAGGCCGGTATTGGAGTGTGCGCCGCCTGTCACAACGCCGATGCGGTGCAGGTCGGCGAAGAAGTCGAACCGTTCAATTTCCGCCCCGATGGCGGCAATGTGCTGGCGTTGACCGATTCCTGTGACGATGCGCAG
>JAOTXR010000279.1 GCA_029862285.1 Gammaproteobacteria bacterium | reverse complement strand
GTTGCGTCCAAGAGTCGAGTCGCCGAGGATGCGGCGCAGGGTATCCATGAGGCCTTCGACCAGATCAATTTCACCGGACGGCAGCGCTGCAAGCATGGCTGCGGTTGCCAGAGTGTAAAGCGAGATAATGATCAAACCGGAAGTGAACACCGCGCGCGGCACGTCACGCGCCGGGTGTTTCATTTCGTCGCTACTGGCGCTGACCAGTTCGAAACCCAGCATGCCGTAAATAATAGCCGGGATATATTGTGACGCCCCGCTCCAGTCGGGCTTCAGCGTTGCCAGACTAAGCGGGTTGGCCATACCGTGATTGCTCGTATAAACAAATGCAGCAGCAATAAGCGCAACAAAAACGGCGACTTTTAATACGGCACCCAGGTTGGGGATCCATTTGCCGATATCCAGCGTAACCACGTTGAGTGCTACTGCGGCCCATAGCAACACGATACCGATGGCAATTTGTGCGCCCAGCGACATATCCGGCATGAACAGCTGGGCGAAGATGCCGGCAAACAGGATATTGATCGCCGGCAACCAAACCGCGGTATTGATCCAGTAGCTCCAGCTGGCGCGCGCTCCCCAGCGGCGACCAAAAGCATCGCGCACCCAGGCGTAAATTCCGCCCTGCTCGGGATAAGCGCAGCCCATCTCGGCGCAAATCAGGGCAAACGGCAGGTAGAAAATGATGCCCAGAAAAAGCCACCAGAAAATACTCGACGCCCCGATGGAGGCGGCGGCCGCCAGCGTTTCCAGCAGCAGTATGGCCGACACGGTAAACAGCACCAGGTCCGACTGGCCCAGTGATTTTTTTCGTTCCACAGGTGCGGGGACGGCGCGACTCCTGGTGTTTTTCATCTTTTGGTCGTAGCCCCCGCCAAGGAGTCGTTACAATAGATTCAAAGAGCAGGCTTATCAAGCCAGGGTAAAATCATGGGATACAGCGGTTGAGTCTCACACAACCCAGACTCAAAGCAATGAGTAGCCAGCAGTTGTTGCAGTCGGGTTTTAATGCCCTGAATTCGGGGCGTATTGCCGAGGCAACGGCTTGTTGCAAGGAAGTGCTGCAGCGAAGCCCCGATCTGGTACCGGGGCATTTCCTGGTCGGCCTCGTGGCGCTCGAAGCGCAGGATCGCAAGACTGCATTCAGCGCCTTTCGTTCAGTAACAAAGTTGCAACCGGATCATGCGGCTGCGTGGGCGCAACTGGCCCGGCTTTTTATTACCGATGGCCAGGTCAACCGCGCGGACAAGGCGCTTGATGAAGCTCTCAAGCACGTTAAAAATGAAGCCATCGTCGAGGATCTGCTGGGCACGGTGTACTCACGCATGGGTGAATACGGGCTCGCCAATGACTGGTACAGCAACGCTATTTCGCATCAGAAGGATCATCCGCCCTTCCTGTTGAACTACGCCAACAACCTTGTCTATCACGGCAAGACGCAACAGGCCGACGAAGTTTTTACCCGGATCATTGCACTACAACCCGATAGCCCGCAGGCGCACTGGGCGCTGGCGGCGGCGCAAAAGGCAAAAGACGAGGATCACATCAAACAGATGCAGACGCTCTTGACCAGGGGCGTGCACCCACGGGCCCAGGCTTTTTACTGTTACGCGATCGGCAAGGAATACGAGGACCTTGAAGAGTGGAACGCAGCCTTCCGTGCTTTCGAAGCTGGTGCTGCAGCCCGCCGCTCGACAATCGAGTTTGACGAAGACGCCGAGAAAGCGATGTTTGCCTATCTCGAAAAAAACTATACGCCGGAGCGCCTGTCCGGATCCGGGCACGATTCAAACCGGCCTGTCTTTGTACTGGGCCAGCCACGCACCGGGACCACACTGATCGAGCGCATAATCAGCAGCCACTCGCACGTGCATTCCGCCGGCGAGTTGCAACAATTAAGTCTCGCAATCCGGCGCCTGAGTCAGCATGGCGATCCACAGCGTTTTTCTGCAAAGCTGTTCGAAGCGGCCCTCAAGATCGATTTTTTGAAATTGGGCGCCTTGTATCTCGACACAACACAACGAATGCAGGGCGACGCCCTGCATTTCATTGACAAGTTGCCACAGAACTACCTGATGATTCCGCTGATACTAGCGGCCCTGCCCAACGCCCGAATCGTACATCTGACACGCAACCCCATGGATGCCTGCTTCGCCAGCTACAAACAGCTCTTCGCCGATGCCTACCTGCATTCCTACGATCAAAAAGAAATGGCCCGGCACCACGCGCGCTATTGGCACCTGATGCAGACATGGCGCGAACGCTTTCCGGGGCGCTTCTACGATATCTCCTACGAGCAGACAGTGGCGGAACTGGAACCCGGGGTTCGGGCATTACTGGAGTACCTGGATTTACCCTGGCAGGACGCCTGCCTGGAATTTCATCGTCAAAGCAGTGCCGTGTCGACCGCCAGCGCGGTGCAGGTGCGGCAACCGGTACATACCCGATCGATTGGTCGGTGGCGAAAATACGCGGCGCAGCTACAGCCGATGCTGGACACACTGCAGGAACATGATATTCCGGTGGGCGATAGCGAGGCCTGAATTTATCGACACAATCACGTAAACTGGGCCGCATTGCGACATCAACGAATCAGTCTAGGGGTGATCCTGTGAAGTTGAAACAAGTCCATCTGCCAATCCATTCGGTTCCTTCTGCCCGCCATTCCCGTCTTGCCGAAGCCGTATCGGTCGCTGTTGCCGGTACTGCTGTGGCGTCAACGAGTATGGCACAGGAAGTCGAAGAAGTTCTCGTTACGGCGACCAAGCGTGAGGAGTCCGTACAGGATGTCCCGCTGGCCATCACTGCGCTTTCCGGCGACTTCACCCGCGAAGTGAACCTCAACGATGTGAAGGACCTGGTTTCGTTTACGCCTGGCGTTACCGGCAACAGTCAAGATAGCTTTATCGACGCGATCAGTGTGCGCGGGATTCGCACGCAGGATTTCGGGGTCGGTGGCGATCCCTCTGCGGCATTTTTCAAGAACGACCTGTATGAAGGCCGTAACGGGTCGGCAGTGACCAGTCTCTACGATATGGATCGGTCGGAGATTCTGCGTGGCCCACAGGGATTTCTGTTTGGCCGCAATTCCATTGGCGGCGCTTTCAGTGTTCACACCAAGCGGGCCGATATCGATGGTGGTAATTCCGGCTATTTCGAACTCGATGCAGGCGAAAATGGTCATTTGGCTGGCGAAGGTGCGATCAATGTCCCGGTCAACGACAACTTTGCCATGCGCTTCGCCGGTTATTATTCCAAGGAAGACGGGTTTGCCAATAATTTTTTCAACGGCCGCGATCTTATCGAGCACGACAAAGGCGCGCTGCGCTGGTCGACGACCTACGAAAAAGACGCGTTGAGTGTGTATACAACTGCTGAATTCGAGTCGCGCGAACAGTCGGGCTCGGTGTATCGTGCAATTGACCGTGGTGATATCTGGGATACCTTCGTAGCCGCGACGGGCGATTTAACGCTGGATGGCGGCAACGAGGACATCGATAGCGATCAATCCGGCGGCGATAACGACGATGCCGACATATTCACGCTCGGTGTCCGGTTCGACTACGACTTTGAAGGCATGACGCTGACCTCGAATACCGGCTTCAAAGACCACGACTACTTCTACAACGAAGACTACGATGGCACGCCGATTGCGATCAGTAATTACGGACAGGACCAGGAAGGGGATTATTTCCAGCAGGAATTCAGGCTCACTTCCGATACCGACGGGCCGTTCTCCTGGTATGCCGGCGTATCGTTCTATAAAGAGAGCATCGACGCGCTCTTTACGTTTTCCGGCGCAGAGGACATTTTTTGTCAGTACTATGGCTACTATTACAAC
>JAOTXR010000277.1 GCA_029862285.1 Gammaproteobacteria bacterium | reverse complement strand
TGCAACCAGCACATGCTTTTCCTCTTCAAGAGCATCAAGCTGGCGTCTGACTTCGTCGACTGTTGTTTTGGACTGGCGCAATGCTTGTTCAGTCTCGCGCAGCTGGTCACCAACGCTACTGGCCTCAGAGCCCAGCCTGTCGATGGCCTGGGTTTGATGCGCGAGACGTTCCTGCCGCTCCTCAAGCTTTGCTCGTAAAGCCGCGTGTGCACTGTTGATCTGATTTACCTCGATCTGCGCAACGTCGCGTTTCTTGTCCAGCGCGACAATACGCGTCTTGGCGTCTGCATGACGCTTACTGAGATCGGTAATTTCTACGTCTAATGTGTCACAACGCGCCCTGATGGCACTCATTTCATCCTCGCGCGCCAATACGCCGGCATGCGTATCCTCGTCGCGACTGACCCGCAACCATTCCTGGCCAATCCAAACACCATCCCTGGTCACTACCGACTGACCGGCATGCAGTCGTGAACGTAGCCGCAGCGCATCCTGTAGTGACTCTGCGGCAAAAACATCAGCAAGTAGCGAGTCAACCCTCACTTCACCAGAGACCTTCGCAGCCAGCGGTTCACCTGTCTTGAACCAGCCGGACTTAGCCGCCTTACCGGTGACGACAAACCCTATCGACACATCTGGCAAATCGCCCAGTACGGACTCGACAGCATCCATCCCGTCGACGCATATCGCTTGCAGGTAATCGCCGAGCACAGTCTCGACTGCGCGCTCCCAGCCGGGCTCAACTGACAATACCTGACCCAGACGAGGCCGCCCGGAGAGCGATCCGCCGGCCAACCACTCTGTAACCGATTTCTTGTTTTCACCCAGCGCAGCTTGCTGCAGGGCCTCAAGTGATGCCAGCCGCCCCTGCAACTGTTGCAGTTCGGCCCGGCCGGAATTCAGACGCTCGGTCAGGTCGCTATCCTGGTTGCGCAGTGCGGTAAACTCAGCCACAACAGCAGCCAGCCCGCTTTGCACCCCTTCCAGCATGATACGTTTTGCCGATTCCTCGCGTGCGATGCCGGAAATCTGTTCCTGCAAACCAGCGACGGAGAGTTTTTCTCGCTGCGATTGCAGCCGTTCGCGACGCTCATTGTATTCACCGAGACTGTCTTCTCGATGCTCAATGCGCGTCTGCTCTACTTCAAGGTGCTGGGTCGCGGCATTGCGTTTCTCGGCATGTTCATCCCAGCTTTGCTGCCATGCCTGCATCGCTGACTCGGCGCGCTCGAGTGCCGCAGCCGAACTGTGTTCAGCTTCACGCGCACGCTGGAGATCCGGTTCCAGCGCCCCCAACGTACTCTCGAGATTCTGCAGTTCGTCAGCGTCACGGTTGATCAGGTTATCCAGCTCCGCGATACCCGCACGAGTCTGCTCCAGGTCCTGCTCCTGACGCTTCCTCATTTCGCGTCCATGCTGAATCTGTTGCTCGAGACGGGCAATCTCGGCGCCGGTGCTGTAAAAACGTTCCTGTACACCGCTTGCCGTATCGCTGGCCTGCCCATGTTTTTCGCGAGACTTCTCGATATCTGCTTCCACCGACCGCTGTTTAGCGATCGCTGCTTCCAACGCCGTCTCACGCTCCAACTGTTTTTGCCGCTCAACGGCAATATGCTCGTCAAGCTCGCGCAGTCGAAGTACCAGGAGTTCTGCAGACGATCGACGCTGCTCTGCCTTGTAAGTCTTGTACCGTTCGGCAACGCCGGCCTGTCGCTGCAGACGCCGGATCTGATTCGCGACTTCCTCGCGCAGATCGTTTAGCCGATCCAGGTTGTCGCGCGTGTGACGAATGCGGTTTTCCGTTTCGCGGCGCCGCTCTTTGTACTTGGAAATGCCCGCGGCCTCTTCGAGATAAACGCGCAGGTCTTCCGGCCGCGCTTCAATCAAGCGCGAGATCATCCCTTGCTCAATAATTGCGTAACTGCGCGGGCCCAGACCCGTACCCAAAAAGATTCCTTTGATATCTTTGCGGCGACAACGGGTACTGTTCAGAAAATAATGCGACGTGCCGTCTCGTGACAGCAATCGTTTGATCGACACTTCGGTGTAATTGGCGTAGGGCCCGCCGATAGCGCCGTCCGAGTTGTCGAAAATCAGCTCAATGGTCGCAGTACCAATCGGTTTGCGGGCCGTGGAGCCGTTGAAAATGACGTCAGCGAGCGAATCGCCGCGCAGTGTCTTGGCAGAGCTTTCACCCATAACCCAGCGCACCGCGTCGATAACGTTGGACTTGCCACAGCCGTTCGGCCCGACTACAGCCAGCAAATTACCGGGAAGATCGATGGTCGTCGGATCGACGAATGACTTGAAGCCCGCGAGCTTGATTTTGCTCAATCGCATGAATTAATTGGGGTCACTGCGTTGTTGAAAGGAGTAGTTTAAAGTAATCACACGTGCGACGTAACCACGCGCCGCCGATGATTTTAAACAATGGCAAACTGGAAATACGGGGGGAGTCGAAGGGCAACGCCCCTCCCCCGGGGCGCTCAATTGGTCTGATTCTGCTTTATCCTCGCGATTCAACTAGTACAATCAGCTCCACTGAGAATCCAAACTGGTGGCATCGAACATGAGTTTTCCAACCGCAAGCAAAAACCAGCCCAGTCGCGATCTTGAGGCCTTTCCAAACCCGGAACCCGGCAGGGATTATACCATTCGGATCAACATTCCCGAGTTCACCTGCCTGTGTCCGAAAACCGGTCAACCGGATTTTGCCACCCTGCATATCGAGTACGTTCCTGACGGTTTGTGCGTGGAATTGAAGGCGCTCAAGCTCTACATCTGGTCGTATCGCGATCAGGGCGCGTTTCATGAGGCGGTAAGCAACCAGATTCTCGCCGATCTGGCCGCAGCAATTGATCCAAAGTTCATGCGATTACGCGCGGAATTTAATGTCAGGGGCGGCATATACACCACGGTGGTCGTGGAGCACCGCCAGTCTGGCTGGATACCACCGGAGCCAGTCTCATTGCCCTGATTCCGGCAAGCTGCAAATCAGCGCGGAAAGCGCTAAAATCCCGCGTTTTCCGCGCCCCGAGGAACGCTTGATGGCAACCCGAAAGAACGCCGGCCGCCGCAAGAAGAAAGTCACCGCAAAACGTGGTGGCTCGAAGAAGACCGCTCGCAAGACGGCCAAGCGTAAGGTCGCCAAGAAAAAGACGACCGGTCGTCGCAGGGTGACAAGAAAGACCGCGAAGAAGAAGGCCACAAGAAAGAAGGTCGCGAAGAAAAAGGCCACGAAGAAGAAGGCTACAAGAAAGAAGGTCGCGAAGAAGAAAGCCACAAAAAGGAAGGTCGCGAAGAAAAAGGTCGCAAGAAAGAAAGCCGCCAAAACCAGGAAGACCGGCAAGAAGAAAACCGGTAGAAAGACCGCAGCCAAACGACCGGCAAGGAAAAAAACGAAGGCGACTCGAAAACCGGCCAGCCGCCGTGCGCGGCGATCCAAAGCAGACCTGCTCGTCAGCGGACCGGTCGCCGGAATCGCGCCCTACAAACTGCGGGCTGGCGAGAAATACATGAATGCCAAACAGCTCAGGCACTTCGACGAGCTCCTGAATGCGTGGAAGCATGAACTAATGGAGGAAGTCGACCGCACTGTTCATCATATGAAAGATGAGGCGGCTAATTTCCCCGATCCCAACGACCGGGCGACGCAGGAATCCGAGTTCAGCCTGGAACTGCGCACCCGGGATCGCGAGCGCAAACTGATCAAGAAAATAGATGAAGCGCTACTCACAGTCGACTCAGGCGACTACGGTTACTGCGAGTCCTGCGGTGTCGAAATCGGTGTGCGCCGGTTGGAAGCCCGGCCTACGGCGACCCAGTGTATCGATTGCAAGACCCTC
>JAOTXR010000276.1 GCA_029862285.1 Gammaproteobacteria bacterium | reverse complement strand
GAGGACTTCTCCGGCTACGCGGTCGACCCGGGCCAGTCATTACTGCCGGATCTGTTCCTGTGAGCAGCCGGGCTTTTCTAACGCTTTTCTAACCACGTTGGATCATCAGTGCCCCAAGCTGCTGGTCGCCGGCTGCCTGGCTCAGCTATGTACTTCTCCCGATTGACAGCGGTCCGCCCGGCGATACGCTGGGAGTGCAGCCGTGGTCGCGCGCTAGGCGCGTAAGGAGGATGTGATGACCATACCGTCAACGATCATGAATTACGTTGAGAAAAAGGACATCGATTGCACGATTGTCCCTCACCCATACTCGCAGACCAGTCTCGAATCCGCTCATGCGGCAAATATCAGCGGCGAATGCCTGGCCAAGGGAGTGCTGCTGACCGATCCCGAGGACTTTGTCCTGGCCGTGCTACCGGCGAGTCACGAGTTGGATCTGTCAAGAGCAGCGGACTATCTGGGCACCCGCCTGGACCTGGCCCCGGAAAAGGATCTCGGGACGGCTTTCGAGGACTGCATTTCCGGCGCCGTTCCGGCACTGGGAAGCGCCTATGGTATCCGGACGATAGTGGATAAAGCGCTGACGACTCTCCCCGATGTGTACTTCGAGGCGGGCGACCACAGGGACCTGATCCATGTCAGTGGCAACGACTTTCGCAAACTGATGGCAGATGCAGACTGTGCCCGGATCAGCGAGCATAAATGATCGCGAACGGCCAATCCGCAAAGAGCCATGCCACAAGTTAACGGAGTCCCGAAAATTCACGTCATGAAGCAAATCAAGAAAATCGCAATCGAAGGCCAAGACCCGGCTGTGAGCGTGAAATACAGCTACGGTGGGTATATTTATCCCGAAGACCCAAGCGGCGGTCCGCATTAGGTATTGACGAGGCAAACAAGACGGGGGCCGGCAGGCGCCGGTCCCCGTGTCGTTAACTGCTCTTATCCCTGAACCCGCGATCCTGTGCGCAGTCTCTGACCTATTGCTGCGAACCGCTTACGGTCACTGTAACGCTGTCCGACGTCACCATAATCGTGGTCGGCACATCGTTGTCGTTCAGTGTCGCCGTGGCACTGTTGGTGTGTGTCGTACCACAGAAATCTGCGTCAAAGCTGCAGCTGTATGTTGCGCCCTTCTCAATGGTTCTGGGCACGCTGCAGTTGGTGGCCGTCACATCGTCATGCACGCTTGTCAGGCTGCCAAAGGCACTGTCGTTCAACGCTGTCAGCGTCAGTGACTCCACCTTGCTGGTATTCCGGACATCCACCTCATAGGTCACATTGACACAGTTGATCTGGTCAAATGCCTTGGTCACCATCGCGGTCGGCAGAACGTCGGTAATGCCGACCGAGGCGGTATCCGTGTCACTGACCTCGTTATCGCTTTCATCCAGTCCGTATACCGTGACCGTATCCTGCTCATTCGGCACCGGTATTTTCGATATAATGTCGGCCGTAAACGTACAGGTGTATTCGTCCGCACCACCTGCCTTACCGTCATCGGGCCCGAGTATTTGAGGAACCGTGCAGGTTGTATTGTTGATCGCTCCGATCGAGCCGGTGGGGCAACCGAATTCGGTAGCGTTTGCGATCTCGCCGTGGTCGCTGTCGCAGATCCGGTTGAGCCTGACTTTGGTAAACTGCGCCTCGTTCTGAACGTGGACGGTAAAAGTAAACTCTCCACCCGGTTCCGGTAACAACGAGGGCGGGCCGGCAGTTTTTGTGACTCCGATGTTGCCCGGCTCGACCATGACCGGAATGTTAAAATCCGGGTCGCAGTTGCACTTGGAAGGCGATCCCGGGAAAGCATCGGCGGTTGACAAACACACCTCGTTGGCCCCGCCCTGTCTCCAGCTCGTGCAGTTGGGAAGATCCAGGAATCCATCGCCGCCGGCATCCTGACACACGACGTTGTCGACCTGGACTGTGACAACCTGTGGATTATTGGCTGCATCGATATCGCCACAGATATCGCCAGGCTGCGATACTGCGTCCAGCTGGATGAAATTTGCCGACCCCAGGGCAGGGTCGCCACTGAGCGGCTCGATGATGTTGACCGCACAGTCTCCGGTAATCGCGCCGTCGCCTTTACCCTCTTCATCGCCATCGGTAGCGAAATAGAGACCGATGTCGAATCGCTCCTGCGCACCCAGCACCACCAGGAAGTCTGCAACAAACGAGAAAGTCGAACCGGCAATACAGGTGTCGAGAGGCTTGCCGGTGACGTCCCGAATATTGCTGGCCGAAGCAACCCGGACATCATTCGCCGTGCAGGTCAGTTTCTGTCTGTTGCCGGCCGCGTTCCACTGATCCTGGATACAGTCCGGGTCAGGGTTTCCCGCAAATGCGGATTGTGTTTCAAGTCCGAGACTACCCAGAGTACCGGCCCCTAACAGCAGAATCGATAGAGCGGCAAGCCGCCAGGCCCGCCCTGCGTCTATGCTTGTACCTTTATGTTCACTTTTCATTAGTTTTTCTCCCAAAATTACCGCATCCTAAATTAGTGCCAGTGGGCTTGATTCTTGTGCTTCAACGGCCCGCTGCCACAGCCACCGGAGAGAGGCGCACACGCACGCCCGTCGGCAACTCCTACTATTAACTATAGTCGAGCCCGGGGCCGGCTGCCTCGGGAATCTGGCGTTTTTATTACCGGATTGGAATCGACAGACTAATGCAGCCCGACCCAGCCGGGAACGTCGATCCAGGCCTTGTCGAGACGGCGTTCGAGGCTGAGAAAAGCGGTCTGATGTTGGGCCAGCAAGCGCCAGAAACGCCGTGAGTGATTCATCTCCACGGTGTGACATAATTCATGCAACATCAGGTGCTGCACCAGTTCGGGTGCCAGAAACAGCAGACAGTAGTTGATGCTGATCGTGCCGCTGGAAGAATAACTGCCCCAGCGTGTGCGTTGCCCGCGTACCTGGACCCGTTTGAACGGCAAGTCCCGGTCCTCGGCCAGTTGCTGTAGTTTTGGCACCAGGCACCGGCGGGCTTTCCCTTTCAGCCAGCGTTGCAGGTACTGCCGGCAGGCAGGCCGGTCTTCGTGCACTGCCGGTACCTGCAACGTGCCGCCTGCTTCACGCAAACGCCGGCTGGCGTATTGCACCGACCAACTGGCAGCCAACGCCGGTAGTTCAATCACATCGGGCATCGACCGGTCGATTGGCGGATGGTCTTTTTCCAGCTCGCCGAGCGCGCGGTCGATCCACTGGCGGTGCTGGGTAACGAATTTTTCAACCGCACCCGGGCGCGTGTGTCGGGGCACCACGACTTCCACGACACCATCGGCACCCACATGGATCGCCATATGGCGTGCGCGTGGACTCGGGCGGATTACGAAGTGCGAATCGGGTTCGTGGGGAGCGAGCAGATCGAGCTGCGCCTCAGCCATCTTCGGGTAGCTCAGTACCAGAGAAACTGATCGGCTCGGCGCCGTCGATACTGTCCGTATCCACCTTGGCTAATTCATGTATGTACAGCTTCACCGGTCGGTCAAAACGCATTTTTCCGAGTACTGCAGAACCTGGGCCAATAATGACGACCGGGGTTTCGTCAAGATCCTGGCCGCGTGGTCGCGATACAACCACATTGCCTTTGACCACGCTGTCGTCAGTAATGACGATGCCGCCGTTGTAGTTGCCGACGTTACCTTCGACCGTTGCACCGACCAGGCGTATCGGTCCATTGACGGTTTTTACGTTGCCGGCGATGGTGGCACCAGTCTTCACTTTTACCGCACCGTTGACCAGCTTGATGTCGCCGCCGATCCGGGCATTCTGCTCGCAATCGGTGGAACTGTTGACACCTTCGATGCTGCCTGTTTGTGCCCGTTCACCGACGCTGATCCTGCCATT
>JAOTXR010000275.1 GCA_029862285.1 Gammaproteobacteria bacterium | reverse complement strand
GCACAGCCGCCACGGCATTATTGCTAACCGCTACCGGCAGATCCGGAAATTCGGTCGCGGACAGCGATACGCCCGGGATCAGGGCAAGCAATAGACACCCGGTACGTGTGATCAAAGAGTTTCGCCGTGCAACCAGAGATGACGTAACTCGACGGATGCAGCCTGCGCTTCCCCATCCAATGCCACACGCACGGCACTGTGTGGCGCCGGATCGAGTTCGACGGAAAAACGATGCAGTTCATCACGACGAAACGCCTCAATCGCCACGACATCGCCGGGCCGGTAGCATGACAGCAGCTTGTGATAATTTGCCGGTGTCACTCGCATACCCTCGATCGCAACCAGTTCGTCACGGCTGGCCAATCCGGCACGATGGGCCGGTCCATGCGTGTATACGGTGGACAGGCATAACCGGCCGTTCACGTTTCTGGTGCCGACATGCAGTGCCGCGAGATTTTCGGCCGGTGTTTTCTTTGGTGACCGGGTATCGCCGTCACGCAGGGCCATCAGATCAAAAGACAGACCGACCCGGGCAAACAAATCAGCCAATGGCGGATCGTCAACGCCACGAATAACGGCATCAAAGTAATCTGAAAGTTCGACACCACACACCTCGGCTGCAATTTCCTCAAAACGTCCCTCCGGTAACGGGATATCGGTACGGCCATGCTGCTCCCAGACGGCCCGCACAACATCATCGAGGCTGTATCTGGCGTCGCTACGCTGACGGATTGTGAGATCGAGCCCCAACGCTGCCAGCGCCCCCTTGGTGTAATAACTCGCCTGCGTGTTGGGGGCATTGTCGTCACGCTTGTAGAACTTCACCCACGCATCGAAGCTGGCGTCCGCAAGGCTCTGCGTGAGCCTGCCGTCGCCCATCCATACGCGAGTGGCCATATTACTGACCAGGGTCAGGTAAGCGTCGAGATCGATAACACCGCTGCGGTACAGCGACAGGTCATCATAGTACGAGGTAATTCCTTCGAATATCCATAGCTGTCGCGTATAGGCCTCGCGAGCCAAATCCGATTCGGCGACCGGTGCCGGGCGAATACGTTTGACGTTCCACAGGTGAAAATACTCGTGGCTTGCCAAGCCAAGAAAACCACAATATTCATCGCTGATCTTGTCTGCACCAAAACGCGGCAGGTCGTTGCGGCCGGCCACCAGACTCGACGACCAGCCGTGCTCCAGACCACCGTATCCGCTGCCCAGCACGGTCAGCAAAAAGACGTAACGATCTACCGGCGGCGGCATCCCGAATAATTCCATCTGGTATTCGCACACGAGCTTCAGGTCACGCGCAACCCGCACAAGGTCGCCACGGTGCCGGCCGGTGACGACCAGCTGATGCGGCACACCGTGCGCCTCGAAGTACTGGGTCTGGAACGTACCCATCTCAAAAGGATGATCGATGAGTTCCCGGTAGTCTGCGGCCTGATACAAGCCAAAACCGTGCGGTGCAGCGTCCAGCCGATGCATGGAAGTTGCCAGGTGCCATTCGGCAAAACGTTCGTTAGGATTGCGTTCGACCTGAACGGTGCAGCGCGCCTCTTCCTGGCCATGCACGCGCAGAAAAATACAGGGCCCGTTGAAAAAACCGTGAGTACTGTCAAGATGCGCGCCACGTACTGTCAGATCGTTGGCGTAAACGCGATAATGAATGTCGACCGGGCCATCGCACGACTCGATCCGCCAGGTCGACTTGTCGCTCTTTTGCACCCTGACTGGTTCGCCTGCCGAACTGGCCGCGAGTTCAATTACATGGCCGGCAAAATCCCGTACCAGGTAGCTACCCGGTGTCCACGACGGCAGCGAGACGCACTGGCCCTGTGGATCGGGACTGGCAATCGTGCAATGAACGTCAAAAACATGGCCACCGGGATCGGCGGCAATGATTTCATAGTGGATCTGTGCCAACTGCCTGGTCACGCGGCGCTCCATTTCCGTACCAGCCTGAAGCATAGCTGGTCTTTGCCACCGTCAGTAGCGGTCCAGCTTGCGACGCGACAAAGACCCCGGGTAGTGGCGAAGAATGGCCCGGCCAATACGCCTGGCCACCAGCCCGAAACCACGGTCCGACGGGTGCATCTCGTCCTGCCAGTGCGACGGGTGCAGCGTTCCACGAGTATCTACGACGGTAAAGGGGTTCTCCGCATCCATGCGCAGCTCATAGAGCATGTCGTGAAACTCGCCCAACACGTGGCGCACGATCTTGCGCTGATCGGACTTGCTGGTAAAGCCCTTTTGCTTGAAGACCCTGGTTATCGGCGGCTTGCTCACGGTCTTGCCGAAAATCCGGATCGGCTCGCCGTTGACCGTCGGGAAGTCATAGGCGTGAGTGAATATATGGCACCCCGGATTATGCCGGTCACGCATGCGCAACAGGCTCTGGTAGCCACGACGGATGTCGCCCAGGGCATCGGCGACCGCCTCCTCCCTGATGCAATCCCGCCAGCCAACACCACGACATTTCTTAGCCAGTATCTTTGGCATTGCATCGACAATATCGTTGCCACCGGCACTAAACAGTAATATCCGAAAACCAAAGCGGTGCTGTAATGCATAGCGCAGCTTGCGTTTTTGCGAGCCCGACATGATTTCCGCCACTGTGTCGCCATTGTGTGACATCAGCAACATGGCCATCCGCGCGTCAAAAGTGCGCTGCAAGTGTCCGATAATGTTCCGTCGCCACAACAAACCCGGAAAAGCAAACCAGGAATCGCCCTCGGTGATTGTCGGGATCCAATCCGGGTGCTCAGTAAGTTGCCGCGCCACCCGCTGGTACGGCCTGGCATCGAGCCGGGCGTAACGTCTATCTTTGGGCACCAGCCGTCACCAACGATGATAGGCCGGGTGACCGGGCCTGACCGCTACAAAAGTACCGTGGCAGGTCGCGCAAACCTTGTCACCGGCGATGAGCATGCCTTCGATGCTTGCGCGTTCGTCGCTGGCCTCAGCCACGGTAGCCTGCAGCAACACCGGCGCATCCGTCGGTGTCGGCCGTTGCAAAATAATCTTATAGTCGGCCGTGACCGTACAAGGCGGATGATCGGCCCGGGCGCGCTGCATCAGATGCCAGGCCGCGGTCCAGTTGCAGTGACAGTCCAGCAATGTGCCAATAATGCCGCCGCACAGTACGCCCGGAAAGGCCTCATGATGCTCCTGTGGCTGCCAATGCGCCATGACCGTATCGCCCACGGCGAAGCTGCGCACTCGCAGTCCCTTCTCGTTTGCCGGCCCACAACCAAAACACGCATTGTGTGGTGCGTACTGTTCCTGCAGACACCGCTCAGTCATTGCTGTCCTCTAACGGTAAGAATATCTCTGCAAGCATGCAACGTACGCTACCACCACCATAGTCCTCCAGTGTGTTGATAGGCGACGAGACGATCTTTGCATGCCGCTCCAGTACCGCGAGCTGCTCGTCGTCCAGCGAATCGCGGGCACGCTGTGACATCGCGACCAGTATTTCTTCGCCAGCACGCAATTCAAGCATGTTGCCGGCAAACTGCTCGACTTGTCGGTAGCTGATGGCAATGACCTCATGTCCTGTCTGACGCAGCGACGCGAGCAGTTCATCTTTTTGCGTCCGGTCACGTACGCTATCGATACATACAACCGCAAAAGCGGTGCCCAGAGTCATCATGACGTTGGTGTGATAGATCGGCATGCCATGCCGGTCGACAGCATCGAATAGCACGGCACGATAATCGAAGCGCTCGCAAAATTCCTCGAGCACATCGGCATCGGTTCGTTGCGAGCGGCAAGCGTAGACAATGCGGTTGACCCGGTCGAGGATCATGCTGCCGGTACCCTCGAGAGCCTTGCCGGCACTCTCGTAGGGCGAAAAAT
>JAOTXR010000274.1 GCA_029862285.1 Gammaproteobacteria bacterium | reverse complement strand
CAAGCGCGACTGACGAATTCCCGGATGTTAATTGTCGGCATGGGTGGCCTGGGCGTTCCGGCGTCGGTCTATTTGGCTCTGGCGGGGACCGGGAAACTCTTAATCAACGATTTTGATTGTGTTGATGAGAGCAACCTGGCGCGTCAGCCGCTATACACGCGAGACGATGTTGGTGAGTCAAAAGTCGCGGTTGCGGCCGAGCGGCTGGCGCAGCTCAACCCGGAATGTTCGGTAACAACCATCGATCGTCGAATTGATACCGTCGAATTGCGTACGGTTATTTCTGACTGCGATGTGGTGCTGGATGCAAGCGACAATTTTGGAACACGCTTTGAGGTCAATGCGGCCTGCGTTGATTGCGCAACACCGCTGGTATCCGGTGCCGCGATACGTGGTGAAGCACAGCTTGCAGTGTTTCGACCGGATCTCGAATCTGGTCCCTGTTACCGATGTCTCTATGACGAGAGCAGCGAGGAGATGGAAAACTGCCGCGGGCAGGGCGTGATTCCAGCACTGGTTGGCATGATCGGTTGCGCCATGGCACTGGAAGCGATGCGTGTCGTCGTCGGCTTTGGTGAGGCATGGCACTCAAAGCTGCTCATCCACGACGCGATGAATTCGACATGGCGCAACATCCGGCTTCGGCGCGATCGTTCCTGCCCGGTTTGCAGCAATACCGGAAGTGGCTAGAATAGATATCATAAAAGTCTGGCAACTAACGGAATATAAACGGATAAGCCGAATGATGCGGATTGAGCTACGCAGATCTGTAGAATGCACGCTCCCATGATCAGTCAATTACGCAATATCGCGATCATCGCGCACGTCGACCACGGCAAGACCACGCTTGTCGACCAGCTGCTGCGGCAGTCCGGAACGCTGACCAGCCGTGGCGAGCTGACCGATCGGGTGATGGACTCCAATGACCTCGAGCGCGAGCGTGGTATCACCATTCTTTCAAAGAATACGGCGCTCAAATGGGGTGACTATCGAATCAACATAGTCGATACACCGGGTCATGCTGATTTCGGTGGTGAAGTGGAGCGTGTGCTGTCCATGGTGGATACGGTTTTGTTGCTCGTCGATGCGGTAGACGGACCGATGCCACAGACGCGATTTGTAACTCAAAAAGCTTTTTTGCACGGATTCAGGCCGATTGTCGTAATCAACAAGGTCGACCGGGACGGCGCCCGGCCAGACTGGGTGCTCGACCAGACCTTCGATCTATTTGACCGGTTAGGCGGCTCCGATGAACAACTGGATTTCCCTGTCGTTTACACTTCCGCGCTCGAGGGCACTTCAGGTCGCGATCCCGCGGCAATGACCGACAGTATGGAGGTATTGTTTCAGACTATCGTCGAGCAGTGTCCACCGCCACCGGTTGACCCCGATGGACCGTTTCAATTGCAGATCAGCGTGCTGGACTATTCGAGTTATGTTGGGGCAATCGGTATTGGCCGCATTGCCCGCGGCACCGTAAATCGCAATGACCAGGTTACCGTTATCGATCTGGCCGGCCATACACGGCGGGAAAAAATTAGTCAGATATTGGGTTTTTCAGGGCTGGAACGGGTTGAGATAAAACGGGCCGGCGCCGGAGACATCGTTGCCATAGCCGGTGTCGAGCATCCACAGATTTCCGACACTCTTTGTGATCCGGAACACATCCAGGCCCTGCCGGCACTGACCGTTGATGAGCCTACAATCAGCATGACATTTGAGACTAACACCTCGCCGTTCGCGGCACGCGAAGGGCGGTACGTTACGAGCAGGCAGATTCGTGAAAGACTGATGCGTGAGGCGATGCACAATGTGGCGTTGCGTGTGGAAGATACCGAGGATCCGGAGAAGTTCAAGGTTTCCGGACGCGGAGAATTGCATCTCGCGGTGCTCATCGAGACGATGCGACGGGAAGGCTATGAGATGGCAGTCTCGCGGCCACGTGTTGTCGTGCGTGACAATGACGGCGTCCAGGAGGAGCCGTACGAGAGTCTCACAGTCGACGTCGAGGAAGCACATCAGGGCGGTGTCATGGAGGCGCTGGGCGAACGTGGTGGAGAACTCGAAAACCTGGTGCCGGACGGGCAGGGCAGAGTCCGGCTGGATTACCTGATACCGGCCCGGGGTCTTATCGGGTTCCAGACTGAATTTCGTACCATTACCTCCGGGACAGGTCTGCTGCATCACGTATTCGACCATTACGGTGCGGTGCACGATCGGACGATCGCGCGGCGCGCCTCGGGTGTGTTGATCTCGAACGGGCGCGGAAAAGCGCTTGCTTATTCTCTGGTGAATCTGCAGGAGCGCGGGAGATTATTTGTCGCACCCGGCGACGAAATCTATGAGGGGCAGATCGTTGGCATGCACAGCCGTGACAATGACCTTACCGTGAATCCGCTGAAGGGCAAGCAGCTTACAAATGTTCGCGCGGCGGGCAAGGACGAGAATGTCCAGCTCTCGCCGCCGGTGCGTTTTACCCTGGAGCAGGCAATGGAATTTGTCGACGATGACGAATTACTGGAAGTGACGCCCGGCAACATGCGCCTGCGTAAGCGTCATCTACTGGAACATGAACGCAAACGTGCTGCCCGGGAAAAGGCCAGCTAAGGGACTCGACATGATCGTCGCGCAAATATGGACCGCCAACGCCTATCGCAATTTCAATTATCTCATTGCGTGCCCTGAGACTGGCGAGGCATTGGCAATCGATCCACTGGACCATCGCAAGTGTCTTGAGATGGCGTGTGATCGTGGCTGGCAGATCACCCAGGTACTCAATACCCATGAGCACCCCGATCACACGGGCGGCAACCGGGCAATGATCGACGCAACCAGCGCCGAACTACTCGCTCATGCGGGCGCCCGCATCTCTGGTGTTGATCGAGGTCTGAAGGCCGGCGATGCTGTGCGGGTCGGTAAGACAGTTGAACTCGAAGTACTCGACACACCGGGACACACCATGAGTCACATCTGTTTGTTGTCACACACAGATCAACCCGGTTTGTTTTGTGGCGATACTCTATTTAATGCCGGTGCCGGCAATTGTCACAATGGCGGTCATCCGGAGGAACTTTACACGACGTTTACCGGGCAGCTTGCGGTACTTTCGGACGAAACGCTCGTCTATCCGGGGCATGACTATATAGCGAACAACCTGGCTTTCACTATGGACCGTGAGCCGGGTAATGCAGCGGCGAGTCGAGTGGCGCTGCAAACGGCCGAACAGGACCCGGCAAACGCTTTGGTGACGACGTTGGGGCTGGAAAAAGAAATCAACGTGTTCTTCCGCCTTCAGAACCCCGAAGTAATTGAACGTTTGCGTCTGGCTTTTCCAAAAATGAAACAGCCACCGGATGCACGCGAGATCTTTCTAAAACTGCGGGAGCTGCGTAACGACTGGTAGTGCCGTTTGTGGTGTTCCACCAGCACACCCGGGCAGAGCTAGCGTTTCCTGAACCTCAGGGTCATACGGTTAGACTCGCCGATTGCTTCCATCTGTGCCTTGAGTTCTTCGTTCTCCCGGCTGGTTATCAGCGTGGGCGGCAAACGCCAGACGACATCTTCTTCAGTCGGCTGATCCAAAGGGTTTGCATTGATATCTGAAGCCGCCAGCAGCTTGAAGCCCACCGTCTCGATTCGCGCAATCAAGGCGTCTTTCTTCAGATAGCCGTGGGAGCCATCGGCCCAATCGTCCGGCAGACCGTCAGGTGCCTGATGCTGAACCACGCCGAGTATACCGCCCGGTTTTAGCACCCGGTGTGTGTCGGCCAGCGCACTGGTGAGAAAACCATCCTGATCCTCGAAGCGACTGAGATTGTGTAACGCTCGAATAAACAAAACTGCATCGGCCCGACCCTCC
>JAOTXR010000273.1 GCA_029862285.1 Gammaproteobacteria bacterium | reverse complement strand
CGACAGCTTGCTGATAATGGATACGCGAATTGACGAGGAAAATAGAACCTGCGTACGCAAACTGGTAACACAGGCCTGGAATCTCGACGAACTGGGGGTACGTTACACTGATTTTCTCGATCGTTTTCGGCCCGTGTATCAAGCGGCCCGTGGCCGGAAAAAGCTGGACCCCGAACGGGCATTTCAGGTGCGAACATTACTGGTACACGAATACCGCAAGATACTCCTGCGTGATCCGCTGCTGCCGGAATCTTTACTGCCATCACAGTGGACGGGTGTGGCTGCTTATCAGCTATGCCGTAACCTTTACTCGCTGGTCGCAGCACCTACGGAGCGGTTCCTGATTGAACGCATGGAAACCGCTGACGGCCCGCTGCCGCCTCCCGAGCCACAATATTTTCAACGCTTCGGTGGCCTTGCCGACAGCCAGAATCACAGGACCCGGTCATGACTTACGAAACCATCGAATATTCTGTTCAGGGTGGTTATGCCGAACTGACGCTCAATCGGCCCGATGCACTGAATAGCTTCAATACTGTTATGCATGCAGAGTTAAAACGTGCCCTGCAGGAGATAGAGCACAACCACGATATCCGCGCAATGTTGCTCACCGGTGCCGGCAGGGCTTTTTGCGCCGGACAGGATTTATCCGACCGGCAGGTTCGCGGCAATGCTGCACCGGTCGACCTGGGCGAAACGCTGGATACTCTCTATAACCCGTTGGTGCGCAAACTTCGCACCCTGGATATTCCAGTCGTGTGCGCCGTCAACGGCGTAGCCGCGGGTGCCGGCGCCAATATCGCGCTTGCCTGCGACATCGTGCTCGCGGCACGGTCGGCGAAGTTCATCCAGGCGTTTTGCAAAATCGGACTGCTACCGGATTCCGGCGGCACCTGGATTCTGCCGCGACTGGTCGGGCAGGCGCGGGCGGCGGCTTTGTCACTGCTGGGCGATGCGTTGCCGGCCGACGACGCTGAACGCCTGGGGCTTATCTATCGCTCAATAGACGACGCCGAATTGATGAATGAAGCACGCAGGATGTGCCAGGACTTTGCCAGCCAACCGACGCTGGGTTTTGCCGGCATCAAGCAGGCCCTGCAGGCAAGCTGGGACAACGATCTCGACACGCAGCTTGACCTGGAGCGTGACTTGCAGCAGAAACTCGGTCGCAGTGAAGATTATCGCGAAGGCGTCGCAGCTTTTCTGGAAAAACGCACACCGGTATTCAAGGGGCGCTGAAATGGCCGACGACGAAAAAAAATTGCTTCTGGCACGTGCCTGTGCAGAAAAAATGTATGCGGCAGACCTGGCATCACGGGAACTTGGAATTGACGTGTCCATCCCGGCAACCGGCAATGCCGAAGCGGCTATGACAATCACGCCGGAGATGATTAACGGCCACGATGTTTGTCATGGTGGATACGTTTTTACGCTCGCTGACACGGCATTTGCTTTTGCCTGCAATGCTTATGATCAGGTCACGGTGGCGGCGGGTGCCACGGTCGAGTTTCTGGCCCCGGTTCGCGTTGGCGACCGACTGCTGGCCCGGGCACAAGAACGTTATCGCGGTCGTCGCTCGGGTGCCTATGATGTCGAAATCACCAATCAGGATGACTTACTGGTGGCATTGTTTCGCGGTCGCTCTATCGCCCTCGACCGGCGCATGTTGGACGATGAATCATGATACAAAATTGGTTGAAGATGGCTATTTTCTGTGCCATATTTCAGGGCTAACACCGGGAGCGAGAAGTATGTACACCCAGGGTCTAGACCAGAAACCCGAGGCAGAAAACCAGGCAGATCAAGCGGAAAAGCTGAAGCAATTTCAGGCGCGCATCGATGCGGACGAGAAGATCGAACCAAAAGACTGGATGCCTGCCGCCTATCGCAAGACACTAATCCGCCAGATCTCGCAGCACGCACACTCCGAAATCGTCGGTATGCTGCCCGAGGGCAACTGGATTACCCGTGCGCCTACGTTGAGACGCAAAGCGATATTGCTGGCGAAAGTACAGGACGAAGCCGGGCATGGTTTATACCTCTACAGCGCCGCAGAAACACTTGGCGTGTCACGCGACGAACTGGTAGATCAGCTGCTGAGCGGTAAGGCCAAGTACTCCAGCATTTTCAATTACCCGACCCTGAGCTGGGCCGACATTGGCGCCATCGGCTGGCTGGTTGACGGTGCGGCCATCATGAACCAGATACCGCTATGCCGCTGTTCGTATGGTCCGTATGCACGGGCGATGGTGCGTGTCTGCAAGGAAGAAAGTTTCCATCAACGCCAGGGCTTCGAGATCATGCTCACGCTGTGCCGGGGCACCGAAGAACAAAGATACATGGCGCAGGATGCATTGAATCGCTGGTGGTGGCCATCGTTGATGATGTTCGGCCCGAGTGACGTGGATTCCAAACACAGCGCACAGTCCATGGCCTGGAAAATCAAGCGCTTCAGCAACGACGAGCTGCGCCAGAAGTTTATCGATGTCACGGTGCCACAAGCCGAACATCTCGGACTGAAAATGCCCGACCCGGATCTAAAATGGAACGAAACGCGTGGCCATTACGATTGTGGTGAAATCGACTGGCAGGAATTTCACGATGTGCTCAAGGGCAATGGGCCATGCAACCGGGAACGGCTCGAAGCACGCAATACTGCACATGATAATGGCGCATGGGTGCGCGAGGCGGCCGTCGCCTACGCCAACAAACACAACTCCGGGCGCGAGGCAGCCTGACACAGCGCTGGGACGACCCCAAGGAATCCACATGACGAAGCAAGACTGGCCACTGTACGAAATCTTTATTCGCTCCCGCTCGGGCCTTAGTCATCGGCACGTCGGCAGCTTGCATGCGGCAGATGCACAAATGGCGCTGGACCATGCACGTGATCTGTATACACGACGAGGCGAGGGAGTAAGTATCTGGGCAGTGGCATCGCGCGACATCGTGGCGTCTGATCCGGCCGAGTCCGCGGCTCTGTTCGAACCGGCAGAAGACAAGATTTACCGCCACCCCACTTTTTACGAAGTGCCCGAGGGAGTCGAAAACCTGTGACGAAGGCAGCCGACAAGAAGATGCTGTTCGAATACCTTTTGCGTCTTGGCGATAACGCGCTGGTGCTGGGCCAGCAACTCAGCAAGTGGGTAGGTCATGGCCCGGAACTGGAAGAAGAGATGGCTATGGCAAATTTCGCGCTGGACTATGTTGGTCAGGCACGGATGTTTTTCAGCTACGCCGCTGAAATCGAGGGGCGCGGACGCAGTGAAGACGATATTGCCTTTTTGCGCGATTGTGGCGAATTCAGAAATTTCCTGTTGATAGAACAGCGCAATGGCGATTTTGCTCAGACTATTGCGCGGCAGTTTCTCTTCGAGAGCTTCTATCAATTTCAGCTCGACGGCCTGTCTCGATCAACCGACAAACGAATCGCCGAGATTGCTGCGCGCGTAATAAAGGAAATCAATTATCACCTGAGACACATGCGTCAGTGGGTATTGCGGCTTGGCGACGGCACCGAAGAGAGCCACAGGCGCCTGCAACACGCTTTCGACTATCTGTGGAGATACACCGGCGAGCTGTTCGAAGCCGACGATATCGATGTGTGGGCCGTACAGCACGGCGTCGGCCCGAACCCCGAAGAATTACTCGGACGGTGGAAAGACTACCTGGAAAACACCCTGAAAGAGGCGACGCTTAACCGCCCCGAAGACGGCTGGATGGACAGCGGCGGTCGCAATGGCCACCATACCGAGCACCTGGGCTACTTACTCGCGGACATGCAGTTTCTGCAACGCGCCTATCCCGGAGCAAATTGGTAGTGAAGGTACCCGTCGGCGCCAGCCCGGCCGCAAAGCGCATA
>JAOTXR010000272.1 GCA_029862285.1 Gammaproteobacteria bacterium | reverse complement strand
GGCCACGAGCTCAGCCAGCTCCTCTGTGCTACCCGGGCGCGCCACGGCGAGCGCTGCTTGCGCCTTGGTATAGACGTCCTGTGCATAGAGTACGCAGCTGGCCTCGTCCGTCAGGACATTGGCCTCGCCCAGAATGGCGGCGAGTTGCTGCGGCAGAGCGGTATCACGGGATTCGGCAACAGACATCGACTTCTCCGGCGGCTTTCATTGGGCCGCCAACAATGTATTATTAATATATCATTATAGCACTTTGATTCGAGCAGGCCGCCATGACTGAAAACACGCGCATTCTCCTTCGTCGCCAATGCGAAGGTCTTCCCGAGGTTGAGGACTTCGAAGTCAGCTCCGGTCCCATGCCCGAGCCCGCTGACGGGCAATTGCTGTGCGAAACGATCTACGTTTCGCTGGACCCCTACTTGCGCGGCAAAATAAGTGGCCGACACATGTCGGGCAACATCCTGCCCGGTGAACTCATGGTCAGCGAGGCGATCAGCCGCGTCGTCCAATCCAATCATCCGGACTATGCCGCCGGCGATATTATTTCCGGCTTCACAGGATGGCAGGAATACAGCGCGATAGACGCCGACACCGTTCGGCGTATTGACCCGTCATTGGCACCGCTGTCGACGTTCCTCGGCATTCTCGGCATGCCCGGCCTGACGGCGTACGC
This sequence comes from Gammaproteobacteria bacterium, assembly GCA_029862285.1. Classification (GTDB taxonomy): domain Bacteria; phylum Pseudomonadota; class Gammaproteobacteria; order Steroidobacterales; family JABDKV01; genus JABDJB01. Next base: position 3,200 of record JAOTXR010000272.1, on the reverse strand, counting down.
TGGCTTGCTGCGCCTTGGCGAACCTAAAGCCGGCGACACGGTGCTGGTCAGTGCTGCGTCAGGTGCCGTTGGCTCGCTGGTCGGACAGATTGCGAAAATTAAAGGCTGTCGAACCGTCGGTATTGCAGGCGCACCCGAGAAATGCGCCTGGGTCACCGACGTCGCGGGTTTTGACGATGTTGTCAGTTACCGCAATACCGATTTGCGGGCAGAACTCGACCGCGCCTGCCCGGATGGCGTCGATGTTTACTTCGACAACGTCGGTGGCGACATGCTGCAGGCCGTTATGGAGCGACTCGCGCTGGGTGCCCGCGTCGTATTGTGCGGCCTGATGGCCCAGTACAACGAAGACGGTATGCCCCCTGGTCCGAATCCGGCATGGACGATCAAGGCACGTGCCACGGTACGCGGCATGGTGGTTTACGACCATGAAGACCTGCGCGCAAAAATGGTCGAGGATGTCAGCGGGTGGCTAGCCGACGGGAAGGTGCACTATCTCGAAGACCGGGCTGAAGGGCTTGCCGAAGCACCGGCTGCCTTCACGCGCCTGATGCGCGGCCAGAATGTCGGCAAAGCGGTTGTGGTCGTCGGCAGCGAGTAATCGAGTCGCTAGACGCGGCGTTCGTCGCAGAGGGTTCGCTGGAATAGCTTGCCGTCGCGAAACCAGTGCCAGGTCCGCGCACGATGCACGCCATCGGGCGCCATCAAGATCATTTCTGAAAATGATTCGCCAGGATTATCTTTGCGGTCGAGGGTCAGTAACACGATATCGTCGTGCGTCGCCCAGCCATAGCCGTGGAACCTGTCTGTGTCCCACCAGATGCGATTACCGCGTAGTTCACCACCAAATTCGGTCTCGAACACTCGACCGTCCGGCCACGCGTAGTGATTTTTCTGTACGTAGACCCAGGGCCCGTCGTCGGGGAATACGCACTGGATATGGCTGGAATACTGATCCGTCACGTTGCCTTCGAGGTCGACAAATCGATAAGTGCCTTCCCAGGTTCCTTCGTGCAACAGCATCGCGGGGATATGCTTCTCAAGTTCTGCCCGATTACCCACTTGCCGCCCCATGACCGACGGTTTGCAGTGTGGCGGCGGGCAGCGACTCAAGGTCGGTTGCCAGTGTCGAGTTCCAGCGGTTGAGAAAACCGAACAAAGCGATCACCGACACTATTTCAAGCTGCGCATCCTCGTCGAAATAATTACCGAGCTCAGCAAACATTTTATCGGTCACGCCGTTTGGAGATTGGCCTGCATGCAGCGCGACGCGCAGCGCAGCGCGCTCGGCAGACGAAAACAACTCGCTGCTTTCGAATTCCCAGATCGCCTGCAGCTTGTCTCTGTCTATACCCTGACGTTCGCTGGCAAATGCGGTGTGCCCAACACAGTAAGTGCAACCGGCCGCCGAGCTAGTCATCAGCCCCAGGAGGCGCTTCATGCCCGAACTGATTGCACCTGGTGCATAGACAGCCCCGACCAGGCCCGCAAATGCGTCCATTAGTGCCGGATTGCGTGCCATCGTCAGGGTGTCGTTCGACACGAAGCCCATCAGCTCTTCGGCACGCTGCACTGCGGCCAGTTGGTCGTCGGGCAATTCGTCGATAGTCAACGGCGGCAAGCGTGTCATCGCACTGCTCTTACATCGCAGGCGTGGCGAAGCGATTCGACTTCATGAAACAGCTCGCGAGCATCCACTTTAGGTTAATGCCAATGCGATCAGCCTCGGGAATGGTAAACGCATAGCCGTGCTCCTTGCGCTCACCGTCAATCTCTTCGCTCACATAGATAACGAAAGAATCGCGCGTAAAGATGCCTTCGTAGTTGTTGATTGGCCAGTCAACAAGAAACAGGCTGACGCCAAGCCGCCGGCCTTCTTTTGACGTGAACCATGCAGCGCCGCCCTGATCGTGGATTCGTATGTCTTCGTAGCGGTCGTAAGGGATATCCCGACCACCGCCGACACCCGGTATGTCGGCATAGCATTCGAAGTTGCGTATACGGTTCATCTGAAACGACCCGTTGTCTACCTCGGGTACCGTCACCCATAACTGGCCTGCCGACAAAACAAAGTCGTCAGGCATAGGAATCTCGCAGGCCATTTCCACGGTACCGCGGAATTGTGCCGCTTCGCGGCGCCACAACACATCACAGGAGGCCTTGCCCTCGATGGCTGTGCCTGCGATCAGCGTATCGGCTTCATTGCTCGTCGCGACGCGCCAGGTCTCCATGCGCACCGCCTGCGCGTCATCGTCCGCCGATAAAATCCACAGATAATCGCCAGCTGACAGCTGCTCATCACTATCCCAGTACGACGAAGCGAAAAACACGTACTCGCCAAGGGCGGGTGCATCAATTCTGTCGACATCAATGTGGTAGCGGCGATGCTTGATGCTGCGGTCGCCGCGCAGGTCGAAATAACTCTGGTTGGCATTATCAAAGCCGCCGGCCAGCATGGCCGCAACAACCTGCAAATCACGATCCCATGGGGCGCTGTCCTGACCTTGCGCTCCTACACCACCAGCGCAAAGCAATAGCAAGACGATCAAGTGAAGTCTGAGAATCATAATGCCACCTATATTCAACAACTTAGCACCAGAAATAAGGGTATTGAGCTATTGTTATGTGTTTAAGACCTTAATGATATATGATTAGCGCGTGGTATTCACAAAAACTGCAATCTAGGGGGATTGTCGTAATGAAGAAACTATCCGCTATTGCCAGCCTCATTGCGTTTGCAACCGCGACGTTGGCGCCAACCGGCAGCGCTATTGCCCAGGACGATCGCGACAGCCTTGCTGTCGATGAAATAACAGTCACCGCACGGAAACGCGAGGAGTCGCTGCAGGAAATCCCGATCGCGATCAATGCGTTCACAGCAGACGATATTACTGAAGGCGGATTGGCAAGCCTCGAAGATATCTCAACACTGTCTGCAGGCTTTTACTTTTTCAACCAGGGACAGTCGCAGCCGGGTCGTTACAACACGCAGCTGAGATTCCGCGGCCTGAACCAGGCGCAGTTTTCACCGAGCTTTGAAACCGGCGCCCTGTTTATTGACGGTATTTACGTTTTGAACGGTGGCACATCTCTCTCACTGATGGACATTGAACGTGTCGAGGTCATCAAGGGCCCGCAGTCAGCCTATTTCGGCCGCAACACCTTCGGTGGCGCAGTGAATTTCATTACTCGCGATCCAA
>JAOTXR010000013.1 GCA_029862285.1 Gammaproteobacteria bacterium | reverse complement strand
CAGACCTTGTGCCTGACGTAGCACAGTCAATTCATCTTCCAGATACTGAATACGCTTGTTACGCTCGACGAGTGCCGCATGCAGCGGTTTAACCCGGCCACGCCATTTGTGTAAGTCCGCACGCAATGCTTCGAGTACTTTCATGCTCTGCTGAAGTTCCTGCTCGACTCTGGCCGGTTCCATACCCGGATTTACAGCGACATCACTGTTGTTATTGACGTCGTGAAGCCGGTTTTGCATCACGACCATCGTAACGCGATTAGCCGATATCTCGTTTTTCAACGCGATGAGTTCCTCATCGCGATCACTCACCCGACGACTGGCCTGTTCCATGGCGCTACGCTCCTCGTTCAGAATTGCCTCCAGCGAATCGCCCAGATCACGGCGGCCGCGTGCGGTAAAACGCAATGCCTCGATATCCGCCTCAACCGGATCGACTGCATCTGCATCGTTACCGTAAGGATCCTGAGCCGGGTCGCGGGCCAGCCGCATGCGGGTTGCAGCATGCTCGTCCTGGCCTATTTCATCGCGTAGCGATACTACGACGTCGCCCGCTTCCGCCAGCAGGCCTCGCAATGACTCTGATTCGTTGCTGCGGGCTGCCAGTTGCTCGCGCAGGTCGTCGATTTCCGCCTTGAAATCGGCGACATCCTTGGCGCGCACAGCGAGATGATCTGCCTGAGAATCGATCAGTGTAGATTTTCGCCTGATCTCGGCCTGCAGACTACTGACGGTAGAATTCCACTCATCGGCGTGTGCCTGGTGCAGCTGAACCTCTTCGTACCTGGCCCGCAGTTCGGCCATTTCTGCTTCGGCCTCACGTACCGTCTTATTCAAATCGATATTTTCATGGTGCAACTGCTCGGTATCCGGATCGAGTCGCAGCAAGTTATTCTCTTCGATTACGGACGCAAGATCGGCCTCCATGCTGGCAACCCGCGCTTCTGCCTGATCGAGGGCATCCTGTAGGGTCGAGACCTTGTCTTCCAATTGGCTGGCATCACGGTCACGTTCGATGACCTCATTGGTGGTCGCCTGCAGATCTGACTCCAGGGCACCGATTTGCTCCTGATGATGAAATAGCTTGGTCTCGAGTTCCGGCACCAGCATTTGATATTGGCCGGTCTTACCGAGCAACTGGTTCATCTCGTCACGCAGGGCGGAAAGTTCCTGGTCCAGTACCGCTACCCGGCCTTCCTTTTCATCCAGCAATTCTGCCTTTTCTCGTAGCTGTGCCAGCTCCTGGGTGGCGGTTTCCAGCTCCTGCTCGCGGTGTGCCAGCTTGCTTTCAATGGATTCGAGTTTAACAGCGCGGCTCTCGAAGACCTGGCTTTCATCGTGTGCCGAACGCAGCAATTCTTCGAGTTGCTCGATATGCGCTTGCTGCTTGTCGAGTTGCGTACGTAGTTCGGGCTCGCCGTCATCGCCCGGCAGTTCCCTGCGATCCCGCGTCTCATCGTCGGCCCCTCTCAGGCTTTCTATCTCCGCACGCAACGAATCAACGGTCGCCTGCAGGTCCGCCGTTGCTGTGTCGTCGCCACCGCGCAGACGCATTGCCTGTAATTCGCGCTCCAGCTCTTCCTTTTCGCCACGCAGTTCATGAACCTGATCCGCATGTAACAGCAGCAGCTGCTCTCGCTCGGCAACTATCTCTTCGGTATGGATCTGTTGTTTTTCGAGCTCTGCTTCACGCACCTGCAACTCACCCTGCAGCTTTTCCCCATCCAGCCATAGCGCTACCGGTGGTTCCGCTTTCGATTCGGGCACATTTCGACGCGCGACCAGCGCGCCAGCCCCGAAGGCGGCAAGCGCAAGTGCCAGTGCCCCAACCAAGATTGCCGTTAGTGACGATTCAGGTGGCGCGGCTGTGGGTTCTATCGCCAGTCGGCTCTCGCCCATGCTGGCGGTTCCATCCGCGAGTTTTTCCACCGAGCGCTCGCCCAGATGGAGCTCCATCTCCAGTCCGGTAGCTTCTGGCTCGTCGGCCGGTAGCGGACCGGCAAGCAGGGCCATTACTGCTATCAGCGCGACGATATATAAGGAGATGCGCATGACCGGGCCGTATCTTACCTTTAGTTGGTGACCTCGACCCGGTAAATCGCACCGGGGAAAAGGTCCAGAACGTACACTTCGCCATCGTGGGACTGGGCGAAGGAAACCAGATCCAGGCTGGTGTTTATCAGTTCTCCGAGGTCCTTGCCACCGAACAGGCCCCAGATACGCCCACTGACGTAATCGCCATAGAGATACACCCCATCGAGGGCCGGAAAATCGGTGCCGTGGTAGACATAGCCGCCGGTCACCGATGCCCCAACAGAGTGACTATAGTCGATTACCGGAAAGGTGTACGTACCGATTGGCTCGCAACCAGACAGGTTGAACTGCAGATTACCCTCGTAACAGCGCCAGCCGTGGTTCTCACCCACCGTCACGATGTCGATTTCTTCGCGAGCGTCCTGACCGACGTCACCGACATAGAACTCGTCGGTTTCACTGTCGAAACTGAAACGCCACGGATTACGAAAGCCATGCGCAAAAATTTCCGGACAGGCTGTGGTGCAGTCCGAATTGGCGGAATATGGATTGCCCGGCGGAATTCTGTACTTTATGCCATCGATAATATCCTGGGGCGTCAGGTCAACATCGAGACGCAGGATGGTGCCCTGGAACGACGTTTTATCTTGCCCGTTGTCCAGAGGATCGTTAAAGGAACCCCCGTCACCAAATGACGTGTAGAGCAAATCATCCGGGCCGAACTCGATATCGCTGCCATTGTGGTTGCCGAACGGCTGGTCGAACTCGAGAATAATGAGCTCATTACTCTCGTCGAAGGAACCCGGTTCTGCGGCATCGGGTCCGAACATGCTGACACGCGAATCCAGTGGATTGGTCTGCGAACTGGAGCCAGTCGTCGTGTAGCTTACGAATATGCGGCCATTGGTTTCGAATTTCGGATCGAAGGCAAACCCCAGTAAACCACCTTCGAAGAAGGTATCGACTCTGTCGGTGATATCCAGCACTTCGACAGTCCCGCTCGGAGCGGCAACATTATCAAACCTGAGAATGCGCCCGCTACGTTCGGCAACATACCAGGATGTGCTGTCGCCCGGTGCCTGTTTCATCGCCATTGGATTGGACACACTGATAGAAGTAAATACCTGCGTCACTGCCAGGCTGATGCCACCACCCGACAAAGGCCCGGCGGGACCTGGTGTAGCCAAAAAATAAGTCTTGAAAATATCAACGTCGGGGAAATTCACGACCGAGTCGCCGTTCATGTCCTCGTCGAGATCGCCCGGCAGAAGAAACGCGGCTTTCAATTGCGCGAGATCGAAAAAATCCACATCTTCATCGTTATCGAAATCCGGGTCGCAAATATTGCCGTAACGATCGCCATCTGTATTGCGCTGGTCGGCATTGCCAACCTCCAGGCAGTTATCGGTCAGATCGAGTACGCCGTCGCCGTCACTGTCGTCGGTTGCATTGGCGGCTAAAGGAGCGACCGCAATCAGCAATAACACGGCAATTTTGGCGCTTTTATTATGTAAAGCTCTCATAACACCTCCACGATGCAGAAAGAGAAATGTAACACGCAAGCATGCGGGAGCAGAAGAAAGTAATTATGTAAGTGTGACAATTTCTTCTGCAGAAGTCGGGTGAATTGCGACTGTATCGTCAAAATCCCGTTTCGTAGCGCCCATCCTGATGGCCACTGCAAAGCCCTGCAGCATCTCGTCCGCGCCCGGGCCGAAGACATGACAGCCGACAATGCGCTCATCTGTGCCGCTTACCACCAGCTTGGCTGCCGCTCGCGTGTCGTTGCCGGTCAGCTGGTCATACATCGGTTTAAAGCGTGTCTCGTACACGCGCACATTGTCACCGTATCTGTCGCGTGCTTCCGGCTCGGTTAGCCCTACCGTGCCGATCGTGGGGTGACTGAAAACTACTGTAGGAATGCAATCGTAGTCGAGTTTGCGATCGCGATCACCGCCAATGACTCTGTCAGCCAGGCGCCGGCCGGCGGCAATTGCGACCGGCGTCAGTTCTGCCCGGCCGGTGACATCGCCGATCGCGTAGACGCCGTCGACACTGGTGTTTTGCATCTCGTCGGAAATGATGACGCCATTGTCCCGGCTCTTTATGCCGGTGGCTGAAAGATTGAGTTCAGCAACATTGGGTATACGGCCAATCGCCCACAGTGCCTTGTCACAAGTCCATAGTGTGCCGCCATCCGCGTCGATCAATGCAATCTGGTCGCCGGCCACGCTGGTCAATTCTGCCAGCCGTGTGTCGGGCACAATGCGAATCCCGGTTCGGCTCATTTCCGCTGCCAGCAACTCGCGCAGCATCGGGTCGAAACGCCTGAGTACGCCATCGTAGCGAACATAGACGCGCACCTCGGCACCCAGTGCATTGAACATTCCGGCCAGTTCGACCGCAATGTAGCCACTGCCAATCACGGCCACTTTCCGTGGGCATCGCTGCAGTTCGAAAAAATCGTCCGAGACCATCGCCAAAGCGGCGCCGGGTATATCCGGCACGCGCGGTTTGCCCCCGGTTGCTATGACTACGTGGTCCGCACTAATCCGCTGGTCGCCGACCTCTACGGTATGGGCGTCAACAAAAGCAGCGTGCCCGCGAAACAGCGTTACATCGCGTCGCTGCAAATTACGCGCATATATATCGTTCAGGCGCGCGACATAGGCGTCACGCCGCTCCTTGAGTAAGCCCCAGTCGTGACCTCTTGGGCAATTATCGAAACCGTAGCCGGCAGCGTCTTCCAGCATATGGGCGATCTGGGACGCGTACCACATGACCTTTTTCGGTACGCAACCCACATTGACACAGGTACCACCCAGACGAGCGGACTCTATTACCGCGGCCTTGGCACCGTGTATCGCTGCACGCTGAGCAGCCGCCAGTCCGCCGCTGCCACCGCCGATCGAGAGAAAGTCGAAGTGCTGTTTCACAAGCCAGTCATCCTGTCAGTCCACGCTTAGAAATCAGTCGAATGATATACTGCGCCGGGCGACCCATCGAGAAACCAGGGACTTCGGCGCGCGTGGTCCTGCTCGGAAGCGGCGCAGCCATATGAGTACTACTGCCCGATTCGGTATTCCGGATCCTCGCTGATAATTGCACCCTGCCCACCAGAGTAAAACCCGATATGAGCAATCCGCTGACAAAACACCAGGGTCTGCCGAGTTTCTCCCGAATCCGGCCTGAACACGTGGAACCGGCGCTGGACCAGGTTTTGGCCGATAACCGGCAACAGATCGAGCGCTTGCTGGCTGCTGACGACGCTTCCTGGAATTCCCTGGTCGACCCGCTGGAGCAGCTCGATCATCAATTGAGCCGGACCTGGTCTCCAGTCAGCCATCTCAATGCTGTTTGTAATAGTGACCCGTTACGCGAAACTTACAATCGCTGCCTGCCAAAACTCAGCGAGTATGAAACGGAGCTCAAACAAAACGACAAGCTCTATCGCGCGTGGCTGGCGGTACAGAAAAACGAAAACGCACTCGATCCAATCCAGCAACGGCTCATAGATTTGTCATTACGCGGCTTTCGACTGGCTGGCGTTGCTTTAGAAACCAGGAAAAAGGAGCGCTTCAAAGCGTTGATGCAGAAACTGGCTACGCTGCAGTCCGGTTTTGAAGAAAATCTCCTCGATGCGACCAACGCATGGTCGAGTCACGTGCGCGACAAGTCTCTGCTTTCGGGCATTCCTGATCGCGCCATTACCCGCGCCGCCGAAGAGGCTGCGATACAAGGCAAGAACGGCTGGGTGTTCACGCTTGACTACCCGTCCTACCACGCCATTGTCACCCATGCCGATAACGTCGCTTTGCGTCGCGAAATGTATACGGCATGGGCGACCCGCGCATCGGACCAGGGTCCGCAGGCAAAACGCTGGGATAACACTGAAACCATGGAGCAAATCCTGGCGGCGCGGCACGAGGCAGCCGGTCTGCTCGGTTACGCAAACTACGCCGAGTACTCACTGGCAAGCAAGATGGCCGAATCAGTCGAACAGGTGAGCGATTTTCTACGTGATCTGGCCCGCCGCAGTCGTGACCGGGCGCAAGAGGAATTCGAAGAACTCCAGGACTTCGCCGACCACAGCCTGCAGGCCTGGGACATTGCGTACTACAGCGAGAAACTGCGAAACGAGACGTTTTCCATATCGGACGAAGAGCTGCGACCCTATTTTCCCGTTGGCCGCGTCATGCAGGGCATGTTCGATGTCGTCAGCAAACTCTACGGTGTAGAAGTACGCGAACGCGAAGGTGTCGATGTCTGGCATCCTGATGTGCGCTTCTATGATGTGCTCGCGGCTGACGGTAGCCACTACGGTTCTTTTTATGCCGATTTGTACACCCGTCCCGCCAAACGCGGCGGTGCATGGATGGACGATTGCATCGGCCGGGCCCGTACTAACGGCAGGGTCATCGACCCGGTTGCTTACCTGTCGTGCAATTTCATGCCACCGGTTGCCAACGCGCCGGCACTGTTGACCCACGATGAGGTCGTCACACTGTTCCATGAATTCGGTCATGTGCTACACCACATTCTTACGCGTATCGATTATCCCAGTGTTGCGGGGATCAATGGCGTGGCCTGGGATGCTGTAGAGTTGCCAAGTCAGTTCATGGAAAACTTCTGCTGGTTTGATCAGACAATCCAGATAATTTCAGGTCACTACGAAACCGGCGAACCGGTACCCGAAGAGGTATTTGAACGTCTGCTTGGCAGCCGCGCATTCCAGGCCGGCATGGTGATGGTGCGGCAGCTGGAGTTTGCACTGTTCGACCTGCGTATCCATGCGGAGCACGACCCCGCCAGGGGCGGGCGTATCGCGGAGATCCTCGCAGAGGTACGCGATGAGGTTGCTGTGGTTCCGAGCCCCGCATTCAACCGTTTTCCGAATGGCTTTGCCCACGTATTCGGCGGGGGTTACGCGGCCGGCTATTACAGCTACAAATGGGCGGAGGTATTGTCAGCCGACGTTTTTTCAGCGTTTGAGGAAAACGGAGTACTGGACCGGCAGACTGGCAGTCGGTTTCTGGAATACATTCTTCAGCGAGGCGGCGGGGTCGATCCGATGCAGGCTTTCGCCGAGTTCCGTGGGCGGCGTCCTGAAATAGGCCCGTTGCTGCGATACAGCGGCATTGCCGAATGAAGATCGCCACATGGAACGTAAATTCATTGCGAGTGCGGCTACCTCACGTTATTGACTGGCTGCAGGAGCACGAACCAGACATACTCGGATTGCAGGAAACCAAGCTTCCCGACCATGATTTCCCTGCAGACGCCTTTTTCGATCTGGGTTACGAATGCCGTTTTAGCGGGCAGAAAACCTATAATGGTGTCGCGCTGATATTCAAAACCGATCGCCTCGGCGATCCCGGCGACATCCTGACGCGGTTCAACGGTTTCGATGATGCACAAAAGCGGATTATTGCCACCAGTTTTGGCGACGTTCGCGTTTTTAATCTTTATGTGCCCAATGGCCAGACCGTTGGCTCGGAAAAATATGAGTACAAGCTACGCTGGCTTGCGGCAATGCGCGACCATCTGGCGCAGGAAACCCGTGAGCATGAGCAGATCGTGCTGATGGGCGACTTCAACATCGCGCCGGAAGACCGGGACATTCACGATCCCGGTGAATGGGACGGCAAGATCATGTGCAGCGATACCGAACGCGATGCGTTAACCAGAATCAGCGAGCTGGGTTTCAGCGATTTGTTTCGTGCCTTCGATCAGCCGGACAATGTTTTCAGCTGGTGGGATTACCGCATGGGTGCCTTCCGGCGCAACCGCGGTCTGCGTATAGACCTCATTTTGTGCACTGAGAATCTGATCAAAATATCGACAAATTGTCAGGTCGATGTGGCGCCACGAAGCCTTGAAAGAGCCAGTGATCACGCGCCGGTGTGGGCCGACTTCGACCTCTAAGCGTCGAAAATGTGACCGCCGTCGCAAATACCAGACTCCGCCCTCGCTGGAAACCTGTTTTTTTCGTAGACTCGGACCCTCAATATACGGCTACCTGCATATGCAATAATGAATGACGATTCGCGACGTCTCAGCGACTTTGACGTTACCGGCACCGTGCAGGTCAGCTGTGCGCATACCGTAAGGGATGCCGTAAGAGACATTTTCGCCCAACTTTATCCCAACCAGTCCTTCGACACCCTGGCGCAGGTGTTCGATGATTTTCGCCGACTGTTCCAGGGCGAATACCCCGGATACCGCGGTTGCGACACCGTCTATCATGACATGCAGCACACGCTGGACATGACGCTGGCGATGGCGCGACTGATCGGCGGCTGGGAAAAGGCGCACGAAGCTGAGGAACAACTCGGCTTTCAAAATGCGACGCTGGGAATAGTCACGGCCCTGTTTCATGACTCCGGGTATATCCTGCATGAGGGCGACGATCAGACGGTCAACGGCGCCGAATTTACCCTGGTGCATATTACACGTGGGGTAAATTGGCTCAGAGAATACCTGCCAACCATTGGCCTGGATCATCTCGTTGCCGCATCTGTGGAAGTTATTCATTTCACCGGGTATGAAAAACCGATCGATCAGATCGAACTTGACGATCTCAAACATCGAACTGTCGGCAAGCTACTCGGCACTGCAGACCTGATGGCACAGATGTCCGACCGTTGCTATCTGGAAAAATGCCGCGACCGGCTCTATTCCGAATTTGTCCTTGGCGGTCTTGCAGTTAACGAGAACGGTGACGGTGATACAGCGGTCAATTACGAATCCGGTCTTGATCTGCTCAAGAAGACACCGGAATTTTTCGATCGGGTAACCAATGAGCGACTCGACGGGGTCTTTGAAGGGGTCTATTCCTACTTCAGTGACTGGTTCGACGGGGACGATCCTTACAACCACATGGTGCAACAGAACCTGGACTACCTGGCGAAAATAATGGAAACAGGCGACTGGTCCATACTGCGCCGGCAACCGCCGCTTTTTACTACCAGCGAAAACCAGCTGGAAGACACCCAGAAAATGGTGCAGCTCCGTCTGCGCGACATCAAGTCGCCCGTCGACTAAGCACGTCCTTCCCTGATTGCTGTCGGGCGACAAAGAAGTCGTCGCCGCGGTGCTTTGGTGTTAACTTTGTCCAACCAAAGCAATTGCTTTAAAACCATGATGCCGGACGGCAACAGACAGAGTGATACCGGGCACCTGCGTCGTGTGATCGTCAAGCATGTGCGCGACGCCTTCGTCGATGCACGCCAAGTCGCTGACCAGTGGCGCCGGCTCAACTATGCCGACCCGCCGAATCTCCAGGCCGCCCAGACCGAGTACGACACCTTCACCACCGCACTGCGTGAGACCGGGGCACAACTGGTGTTTCTCCCTCGGGATGACCAGACCGGTCTGGATTCGATATATCCACGCGATGCGGCGGTTATCTGCAACAACGGAGCGATCTTGTGTTCCATGGGCAAGGATGCACGCCGCGGCGAGCCCGGCGCTTTGCGTGGAACCTTAGCGAAACTCGAAATTCCTGTTTATGGCGAAATAAGCGGCACAGGTTTGCTCGAAGGCGGTGATGTAGTGTGGTTGGGTCCGCGTCTTGTGGCGGTTGGTCTGGGATACCGAACCAACCAGGAAGGCATCGACCAATTGCAGGAATTCTTGCGCGGGCTGATCGATGAACTGTTCGTTGTGGCTCTTCCGCACTGGCACGGGCCAAATGATGTATTTCACCTCATGTCGATGATCAGTCCGCTGGATACCGATCTGGCGGCGGTATATTCGCCGTTGTTACCCGTGTCGTTTCGGCAACGATTGATCAGCCTCGGTTTCGAGCTGGTCGAGATTCCCGACGACGAGTTCGAGTCGCAGGCTTGCAACATACTTGCATTGGCACCGCGCAACGTATTGATGCTCGATGGCAATCCTCAGACTCGCTCGCGCCTTGAGGCAGCCGGCGTACAGGTGCAGGTCTATCGCGGTAACGAGATTTCCCTAAAGGGCGGCGGTGGCCCGACCTGTCTGACCCGCCCACTCGAACGCTATTGAGCAGGCCGGCTGTTACATGAGTTTTCGCCGCAGGGATGCGGCTCCCACGAATCAGAAAACAGCATGCTATTCTCAATGGCCCCACTGTCGACAGAGGGGTTGCTCCAGTACGCATGCCGGAACAAACCGCAGCAGCAGTTTTTGACAGCGTAAGCAAATCGTTTGACGGACGTCCCGTGCTGTCCCGTATCTCGCTCGAATTTCCTGTCAACGCCGTAATTGCCATCGTTGGCGAAAGCGGCAGCGGCAAGTCCACATTGCTCGAACATATCAACGGACTGCATCGACCCGACAGCGGTACGGTGTCGGTATTGGGCCAACCGATCGACTACAGCAATCTGGTCCGTCTCCGCCGACAGATCGGCTATGCCGTGCAAAGTGTGGGTCTGTTCCCACATCTCAGCGCCGGTACCAACACCGAACTGCTGCCCCGGTTGGCCGGTTGGGATGCTCAACGCATTGCCGATCGACGCCAGTGGCTGATGCAACTGCTCGAACTGGATGCTGAGTTGGCAGCCCGTTTCCCGCAGCAGCTCTCGGGCGGTCAACAGCAACGCTTCGGCTTGTGCCGGGCAATGATGCTGGAACCGGCGTTGTTGTTGCTCGACGAACCGTTTTCCGGTGTCGACCCAATTACCCGGCAGGGTATACATCAGAGATTCCTGCGTTTGCAGAACGAAGAACCGACGACAGTCGTGCTGGTCACACACGATCTGCGTGAAGCACGCAAGCTGGCTCAATATCTAGTGATTATTCGTGGTGGATATATCGTGCAGTGGGGGCCAACACAGGAACTAATTGCCAACCCGGCGGATGACTACGTGAGCACATTGTTTCGCGAGCATCTGCAATGAAATTTTTTCCTGCTATGGTCGCCATGATGATTGGCGTATTGCCGGTTACGCCGCAGGCGCAAGAGCGCTTGGCGGTTGGCAGCAAGAGTTTTACGGAGAGTTACATACTCGCGGAGATCATGTCTCAGCTACTCGAAGCAGCGGGTTTCGAGGTTGATCGAAAATTTGGCTTCGGGGGCACGCTAGTGTGCTACCAGGCGCTGGTCAATGGCGAGATCGATGTCTATCCGGAATACACCGGCACTATCAGTGAGACCATTCTCAACCTGAATGGATCCCCCGGCGCCGCCGAGGTCGATGCCAGGCTGGCGGCACTGGGTCTGCAGACACTCTCGCCCATCGGCTTCAATAACACCTACGCAATCGCGACCAGCGCCGCGACGGCGGCGCGCCTACAATTGAAAACCATATCGGACCTGCGTGCCCATCCGGGACTCGTGTTTGGTTTCAGTCACGAGTTTCGCGACCGGACCGATGGCTGGCCGGGGCTCGCCGACGCCTATGGCCTGGATAGGGCCACCCGCGGTATCGAACACGGTTTGGCCTATCGGGCGATCGCGGATGGCAGCATCGATGTCACCGATGCCTACTCCACAGACGGCGATATCCAGCGGCACAAACTGGTCATTCTCGGAGACAATCTGCAGTTTTTCCCACGCTACGACGCACTGCCGCTAGCCATGCGTTCACTGCCCCAGGCCGCTGTGGCGCAACTCGAGCAATTGGCGGACCGTATCGACGACGCCCGCATGCGCGAGCTGAACAGTCAGGTAGTCGTTGGTAAGCAGGACATCGCCTGGGTCGCCAGTGCCTTCCTGGTCGAAGCCGGGCTGTCTGCCGGCACTGAACCGATAGCTGACAATGCATGGCGCAGACTAACGCGCAACATTGTGCGTCACTTGCAACTGACTGTGGTTGCCGTACTGCTGGCCTGTCTCCTTGGCTTACCGGCCGGTGTCCTGGTGCATCGATCGGCTGTTGCATCCGGCGGTGTGCTCTACGTGGCCGGTCTGTTACAGACTATTCCATCTATTGCGCTGCTGGCGCTGATGATTCCTTTATTCGGTGTGGGCGTGCTGCCGGCAATCGTCGCACTATTCCTTTATTCGCTGCTGCCGATTCTGCGCAGCACAACGACAGCGTTAAACAGTATCGACCCGGTACTGCGCCGAGTTGCGGCGGGCATGGGATTAACCTCTACTCAGCAGGTGCGGCATGTCATTCTGCCGCTGGCGATGCCAAATGTACTCGCCGGTATTCGCACGGCGGCGATAATCAGTATTGGAACTGCGACGCTTGCCGCGTTCATCGGTGCCGGCGGTCTTGGCGAACCGATCGTGACCGGTCTGGCGCTCAACGATACCAATCTGATACTCCAGGGTGCGGTTCCGGCCGCGTTACTCGCGCTGGCCACAGAATTGGTGTTTGAACTGATCGAACGGCGTCTGGTACCCGTGCATTTGCGATAGCGGCACCGTCGTTTTGTCACGGGAAAAGGTGTCAGGTTTATTTCTTCAGGGCATTTGCAACTTCACTGAGCTTCCCGTCAAACAGAGCTCTGTCCTCTCTATCTATACGAAGCAGGGAGATATCGTGGCGGCGTAGCAGCGCTGGATGTCATAGGGTGATGCTGCACTTGTTGGCATTCACGGAGGAAGCCATGATTCGATTCGCAATTGCCCTGTCCGTGGCGTTGGTTCCATTTCCATCATTCGCCATGACCGCGCCATTCATCAATGAACTTCACTATGACAACGGTAGCACCGATGTCGGCGAAGGAATCGAGATCGCCGGCGTGGCCGGAACAGTACTCGACGGTTGGTCGCTGGTCTTTTATAACGGCAGCACCGGGAGTGTGTACCGCACAACCAAATTGTCCGGTGCAATCGCCAACCAGGCCGACGGTTATGGCGCGCTGTTCTTTGCAACCGGTGCCCTGCAAAACGGCGCTCCCGACGGTGTTGCGCTCGTCGACGACAGCAGCAGCGTGCAGCAATTCCTGAGTTACGAAGGCAGCTTTCTTGCCATCACCGGCGCTGCTGCCGGTTTGATCAGCCTGGACATCGGAGTTTCGGAATCATCTGACACAAACGTTGGCTGGTCGCTGCAGCTGACCGGAACCGGACTCGGATACGAAGATTTCTCCTGGGTCAGCGGACTGCAAAGCTACGGCGCTATCAACCCGGGCCAGAGTTTCACGCCAGTCCCGTTGCCCGCATCGCTGCCCTTGCTCGTCTGCGCTATTGGCTGGCTACTTAGCCGACCTAGGTGCAAGCGGACATGAGATATGACTGGTAAACCGCTGTTCCTCTTTACTTTTCCGGATTTCGAGGTTATGGTGCGCGCAGTCTCGTGTTGGAGCCTCGCATGAAAAAATTAACCTCTGTTCTTGTCGGAGCGGTGTTTCTCACCGGCTTCCTTTTTGTCTCTTCGCAGCCGGCCGACGCCGGCATTTTTTCAAATGCTGAAGAGAAACGTGCCAGACTGGATTTGACTGCCAGACACACGCTGGAAAAACTACTGGCCGGCGATGCCAAAGCGCAACGCCTTTATGATCGGGCCTATGGTTATGCTGTTTTCAATGTAACCAAAGGCGCATTCGTAATTACCGGCGGTGGTGGTAGCGGCGTCGCCGTTCACAAGCTGACCGAACAACGCACATACATGCACATGGGTCTCGGCGGCATCGGCCTGGGTCTCGGTGGCCAGGCATTCCGGATGGTGGTGTTGTTTGAGGATGAAAGCACTTTCAGTGAATTCGTTCGCAGTGGCTGGCATGCGAGTTCATCCGCCAATGCGGTGGCTGGACGCAACGGTGCTAATGCCGAGGCCAGTTTTACCAATGGCCTGGCTATTTATCATCTCACCGATGCAGGCCTGCTGTTGCAGGCCGACATTGCCGGCACCCGTTATTGGCGCAGCAAACGGCTCAACGTGGGTCCGCCCGATGAGCCGGCCCGGACCGCTGCCACGGAATTCGATGCCTCGTATTCCCAGACTTCACCGGCTGTCGAATACGAATACGGCACCGAGACTACTGTGTACCCGCTCGAAACGGCGCCGTATGAAACGGTAGTGGAAGCGCAGACGCAATAGCGACCGGTCGGGTCAGGGGGCTGCAGCAAGCCCCCTGACCCAGCCGATAAAATCGCCGTTGGCAACGGACTTGCTCAACGAGTGACCGTCCTCGACTTCAATCAATCTGACTGAATCCGGGTGCCCGGACCTGGCAAGCTGACGGCTGTCTTCGAGATCGATGACGTCATCGAACAGACCATGGACCAGCCAGATGGGGATACCCACCGGCAGAGAAGCCGGCAGCCCGTACCGTAGCCCCGCTTGCGCCAGCAGCAAAGTCGGACCGGCCCACAACCCCTGTTGCAGCAATGCAAGCGCCACTGCACCACCAAACGACGAACCAATGAGCAGATCGGGGGCAAAACTGACTATCGCATCAGATTGCAGCCGGA
>JAOTXR010000271.1 GCA_029862285.1 Gammaproteobacteria bacterium | reverse complement strand
AGTCGACGCGGAAGGCAATGTCGTGTCGTTCGTAGCGGATTCGCCAATAGGCACAGCAGTTATCGATCAGAATGGTAGCCAGGCTGTCAATCTCGGTCGCGATACCGGCCGTGACGGCGCTACGGGCCTGCACTGGGGTCGTTGGACCACTGGCGCGGTTGATGTTACTTCGGACGATGGTTCCTTGAGCCAGAGTACCGCAGACAGCAGCGTGCATTGGGTTACTGGTCCGGACGGCAACGCCCGCGTTGAACTTCCGACCGAAGGCACCGCTGACTTTGCACTGATTGGTAATACCAATCCGACTGACAACAACGGCAATGTTGGAACGCTGGGTTCGGCGAACCTGTCGGCTGATTTTACCAGCCAGACCGCTGATGCTGACGTCAGCCTGTCTTTCGACGAGACTGGCGAAGTATGGGATGCGTCGGCGCAGGATGTGGACATCAACAGCGATGCGACATTTGGCGGCGATTTCGATTCCGTGACGGTTACCGATAGTGCAAGTGGCGATGCGAATTCCGGTGAGGGCGACCTCAGTGGCTTCTTCAGCGGCGACGCTGACGGCAACCTGTCTGGCGCCGGCATGAGCTACTCATTAAGCGAGGGCGACGACACCGTTTCCGGTGCTGCTGCCTTCCAGGTCGAAGACGGTGGTTGATTGAACCGCGGTCAGACCGCAGAAAAGGCCCGCCTTCCGGCGGGCCTTTTTTTATGTCGAAATCACGGTTTAACTTAATGGCCGTGATTTAGCGCACGGACTGGGCCGGCAAAACAACGGACAATGTGTTTGCGATCGCGGTAATTGACAGGGAGTTTAAACGTGATGAGCGCCAGGGACCGCAATCCAGTCATGATCCAACTGTCAATCCTGGTGTCTGTCTGTCGAAGCCGTATTGAGCCTTGTGGCAAGATGGGCGTTGCATAATATCAAACGCGGGAAACGTGGACATACTGGTCAAGAAATTCAGTCAACGGGCTTGGTACGCAGTGGTACTGACCGTACTTCTGGTCGCCGGCTGTGGATCCGGTGAGGAGCCGGTGCCGGCTGTGTCGAGCCTGACGAACGTGATCAGCGGAAACACCACCAAGGGACCGCTGAATGGCGCGACCATACACGCTTATGCAATCGATGCACGCGGTCTGCGTGTTGGCGGTGTTGTTGCAGAAACTGTTACCGACGCCGCTGGTAACTGGTCAATGTCCTTGCCAGCGGGTAGCGGCAATCTGATCATTGAATCGTCCGGCGGTGTCTATGTGGACGAGGCCGATCCGGAACCGAATCCGAATCAGCGTCGCACCATACAACTCGGTGATGCCGATACCTTTGCCGCGTTCCTGCCGGACGGCACGGCGACCGTGTCGATCAATATTTTCACCGATGCGATGTTGCGAAAATCCCGTCACGAGACGCAGGGCGAGAATTTCTTCGAAGTACATGCCTTGAATCGTTCGTTTTTTCAAACCGCGTTTGGCTTTGACCTCACGACCACCCGGCCAGCCGATCCGATACAACCCGACACCAATGCACCGCTCGCATCGCGTTCCTATGCAATGGCCCTCGGTGGTGCGGCCAATCTGGTGAACACTCTGGCGATTGCCAACCAGCTCGCGCAACCAGACTACATGATTATTTCGGCGCTCATTGAAGACATGACCGACTGCACGATCGACGGAATTGGCGTGGCTGGACCGATACCCGACGTGACTCTAATCGAAGCCAGCGTGAACTTCGAGATTCTGCGGTTTCGAAATAACAACTTTTCGGCCTATGCCAATACGCCATTGCTGCAAATCGACCAATCGGAGTGCGCCCGTTCCGCGCAGTTGCCCGACCGGCTCGCACCGGCATTCCCGGATTTTCCGGCAGACTTTGTTGTCGAGTCTCCGGACGGTCTGGGGATACCCGCCACGACGGCAAGCGTCCAGGCAATCTTGCAGTCGGTCGTAGCCATCGATGATCGTGACGGCGTAGTTGCCGCCAGCAACGACTTGCCTGCTGTTTTACCGATTGGCGCCACGCCCGTGTCATACACGGCCACCGACCAGGCCGGCAACACGCAAACTGCTACAGTAATCATTACCGTGGCCCCGCCACTGGCGCCAACCATTGTTGCGCCGCCCGACGTCGTTGCACGCTCGTGGGGCGAAATCACACAGGTCAATCTCGGGGAACCGCAGGTTAGCGATAATGTCACAATCGGCCCGCGCCTGATGGTTGCTAACGACGCACCGTCAGCAGGCTTCGAAAACGGGCAATTCACGGTGACCTGGACGGTTAGCGACGAGATTGGGCTCATGGCCGAGGCAACGCAACAGGTCTACGTCGGTATCGAGCCGGGCTATAACGAGATGGGCACCGGCAACGATCTTGGGCTGTTGCCGGTTTTGCCCGATCCGGACGAATTTCCGATCGATATTATTCCCGGCTCGTCGATACCGAACACCGGTGCGACGTTCGTCGCCGATTCCGATCTGGACGGCCTGCCGGATATGCTCGAAGCTCAGGTCGGTAGCAGTCCCTACAGCAGTGATACGGACGGCGACGGCGTGCCAGATCCGCTGGAACTGCAAGTCATGAGCGATCCGACTACGCCGTCACAAGTGGTTCGTGTGCCGGTGACTGATAGCAGCACGAGGTCGCTGTCATTTACAGACACTGGCAGCCGCACACCGGCGTTCATATTGCTGGCTCCGGGGCTGCACATTGGCAGTCTGACACTCGCGTCCCCTTGTGACCATGTGGTGTTGCTGGCCGATGTGAACACAGTGATTAGTGGCACGGCTGGACCCGCTATTACCATAGACGGCTGCAACGACGTGCGTGTGCTGCGGCTTAGCATATCCGAGTCGCAACACGGTGCCATGCACATCATTGATTCGGACGTCACGATTACTGCATCACGATTTACCGGCAATGTTGCAGAATACGGCGGTGTAATTAATCTGACCCGCAGTTCTCTGCACCTGGCACAATCGGTATTTCGCAACAATCATGTCGCGGGGGAGGGCGTGATCCGGATGGATGCAGTCAGCCGTCTCGATATCGTCGACTCTGAAACATGAAACACGATTATGTTCATTGCGTATCTTAGATGAAGAACTGTTAACCACGTCGGCGTAGTAGCCGCTTCGGCACGCTAGGGTTTGTATCAAGATCCCGAGCACAGGTTTACGACGATGCATCACACCAGCCGCCGAATTCTTCTTGCGTTATGTACGATCGGTGTTGCCGCACTGGCGACAGGTTGTGCCACCACCATGAGTCAGACCGAGTGTGTTGCTGCAGACTGGTATGCGATCGGCCTGGAAGATGGCGCTCGTGGTCAGGCGATGACCCGTTTGACTACCCACCGCAAGCAATGCGGCGAGTTTGGCGTTACACCCGACGTGCAGGCTTATCAACAGGGTCGTTTCGAGGGACTCGACTACTTTTGCACGCTCTCGAATGGATTGCAGGTAGGCAAGAACGGACAGAGCTATGCCGGCGCCTGTCCCAGTGGGCTGGAATACTACTTTCTCACCGGTTATCGCCTGGGCCGTGAAATACACCGCGTCCGCAAAGACATGTATTCAAATCGAAGTGCGGTCAAGAAGGCCGAGAAAGAACTACAGAGCGAAGAAGTCACTGATGAGCGTACGGCAGAATTGCGTTACCGCCTGCGCACGCTCGAGCGCGAATTTGGCCGTATGCAGAGCCGCCTTGAATACCTTGAACTTGAAGAACAGCGCATTGTCGTCTCTGACGCCAGATCCGCAAATCTCGAAATCGACTGATCCCGTCTAGATATGCAGACGCCGGACCCCGGGCTCCGGCAGGCTGTGTTCCCACATTTCATTAAATGCAGTAGTTAGTTGCCGGGCCGTTTCCGGCCGGCTGCTATCGTGCAAAC
>JAOTXR010000012.1 GCA_029862285.1 Gammaproteobacteria bacterium | reverse complement strand
GCCGTGTCAGCATTTTTCAGCAATGATTGCACATCGCAGCCGTCGTCCGGGAAACGACTGACGCCCACACTTGCCGTAATGAAAACTTCGTGTTGACCAAGCTGGAAAGGCTCCGCCAGTGAACTCAGTATGCGTTTTGCTACCTTGTCTATGTCATGCTGAGTGCTGATGTCGAACAGGCAAATAATAAATTCGTCGCCACCCAGTCGTGCGACAAAGCTCTGGGCGCCAGTCGGATGGCTTGTTGCCAGCAAGTCGCACTCGCGGACACAGTTACGCAAGCGTTCCGCTACTTGCGTCAACAATACGTCACCGGCGCTGTGACCCAACGTGTCGTTGATACGCTTGAAGTGATCCAGATCGATAAACAGCGTGGCAACAGGGATATTCTCGGCCGCTGCGATCTCCAGGCAGTGATGCAATTGTTCGTTCGACTGCGCGCGGTTGGGCAGACTGGTCAGGTCATCGAAATAGGCCAGCTGGCGTATCCGGTCTTCGGCCCGTTTTCGATGCGAAATATCGCGCAGGGTATAGACGAAAGCCACCGGAACCCGATAGCGGTCACGCATGACCGAAGCACTGAGACTAATGGTCGTCGGCTCGCCGTCCGAACCGGTCACCACCGATTCGACGTCGCGCAGTGGAACGCCCTCTGATAACGGTTCGAGATGAGCGCCAAATTCGTCGCCCAGGCAGGAGGCGATCGACGTGCCGACCAGCGTGTCTTCTTCGCGATCCAGTAACCGGCAAGCAGCTGCGTTCGTAAGGCGGATAATGCCGTCGCGATCCATCACGATCAGAGCGTCGGTCATGGTGTCGGTAATCTGTTGTCCGACGAAGGCCGGCGTCAGGTCGACCAGTCGATAACGCCACGTAACGTACGTGGTGATAGCGAACAGGCATAGCATCGTTATGCGGCCGAACGGGAAAACGTCGAAACCGTACATCGGCAGAAAATCGACGATGCTGGCGGCGCCAACGCAGGTCGCGACCAGGAATAATTTTGAGCGACGATGTAGCGAAGTATCTTTCGGCGTGTTGCGCAGTGACTTCCAGAATAACCCGATGCAAGTGGTTATTAGCAGAAGTAGAAATACGATGAAGGTACTCCCGATCGCGCCATAGCGGGGATAGGGCCCCCACCATTGTTGCTGAATTCCAATGATGAATTCGGGCGAGATGTATACCAGCGCCAGATACATTGCGGATACCATCGCCGAAAACGTCAGGCTGCGGCCGGGACTGAATGTCTCTTTCCCAACGACTCGCGCGGTAAAGTACAAAGCGGTAGTTGGAACAAACACGATGCCGGAGTGCGCGAATTTTGCCCACCAGATCGCGACATAAGTATTCTGGGAACAATACATAACGCCAAATCCGGCCAGCCACAGTGATATTGCGAGTGCCATCCAGAACAGGGGAACGGCAACACGTGAGCCGCGCTCATGGGTCAGCGTCAGCGCAGACATGAAGAGTATCAGCGCACCGGCCGCAAACAACGGCAACGCGTGACTGTTGAACTGATAGGACTCGAGTTGAATCAGCTGGCCGAGCATTGTGTCTCCATTTGCGAGTTCCGTTTTTCATAATCAACGTCGTTCTCGCGAAGGAAGTCATGCTGACATTTCACCGCGGTTTTTTCTTTGCCCCTTGTCTCATTTCATCGGTGCAATAAAGTTGTAGTGACACTTTTGACATATGCGCGTGTGTTCCTCATTATGACCGGAACGATGCAATCTGTTACTTTGTGATCGATCTCATGGCGGCCATTGGAGTAATGAACTAGTGTTATCGCCTATGGCAAAACGAAACAGACAACGCGCGTTTGCATTAGCGGTACACAGTTCGGATCATCTAATTGCCGAACGACACTATGAGGCCGCCGCGAGAATTCTTGAGCGCTACCTCAACATCCATCCTCCACACAGCAGTGTTTTGCGCCGCCTTGGTCGCATTCGGCTATTTCAGGGTAGACCGCATGATGCGGTTCCCTTGCTTTCCCGCGCTCTCGAGTTAGAGGTTTCTTTAAAAGCCGCCTGACACCGCTCCCCGTTTTGACAGATTCTTAGGCCCGTGAGTGGGCCGGTGCTAACATTCGGCCATCATGACCGGGATGAAAAAGCCCGTGCCTCAGGCGGTGGAAATAAATCGGCGTGTCTGGAGCACCGTCCAGCAGATTCCTGAGGGCAAAGTAGCGACCTATGGGCAGGTTGCCGACCTCGCCGGTCTCGGCCGCGCCGCGCGGCGTGTTGGCCGCGCGTTACGTGAACTACCAGCCGGTTCCGAGGTGCCGTGGTACCGGGTTATTCGCGCCGGCGGACAAATCGCGTTTCCGACCGGTAGCAGCGCTTTCAATCGCCAGCGCAAGTTGCTTGAAGCCGAGGGTGTCAGTTTGATCAATGGTCGGATCGATCTCGGCGTGTATGGATGGCAACGAACTCTCGACGAACTGCTCTGGAAGCCGGATTAATGAGCCGCATCAGGTCCGTGATGGCATCCCTGCTCATCAGCCCGGTCACCAACCGCATGATGCGGCGATGGCACGAAACCAAACGGCGCCTGCTACGCAGGCCATATCGCGTGGTCTTTTATCATCGGGTCGCCGATGCATGGTCATTATTGCTCGCCCAGGTCTTGCGCCGGTTGCTGGATGAATACGATGTCGAGCTCGAAATTCGTCTCGTTTCCGCGCTGCCGGTCGATTGCGTTTCCGATCCCCAACGGCTGGACCGGTATGCCGCTTACGATTCCATGCGCCTGGCACGCGCATGGGGACTGAATTTCACCGATGGTGCGCAAGTCCCCTCACAGTCGCTGACACAACTGGCCGAGCGAGTAATTCTCGCCCAGCCGGGTTCGCTTGAGCGGCTGGTTGCCGTTACAACTGCCGCCTGGGTATCGGATAACGAAGCGCTCTTAAAAATGGAGCGGGATCACGGCGCAGTCGATGAGCCAACGGCGACGCGAATGTTGGCCGAGAATTTTCGCGATCTTGATCGCAATCGTCATTATCTCGGGGGCATGCTGCGATTCCATGGCGAGTGGTTTTGGGGTCTGGACCGTTTGTACTTGTTAGAGCAGCGACTGCGCGATTACGGGCTGAATCGCACCGAACAAACGCTGAGTTCCCGTTTGTTTCGCCCCATTGAGCGAAACATGACGGGCAGTGCGCTGCCCCTGGATCTTGAATTCTACTTTTCGTTTCGCAGTCCATATTCGTATCTGGGAGCCGTCCGCGTGGTCGAGCTTGCGGACCGCCTCGGCTTGAATCTTGTATTGCGACCCGTCTTGCCGATGGTGACTCGTGGCATTCCGGTGCCCATGCGCAAATTGCGGTACATCGCCAGGGATGTTGCGCGCACCGCAAGACACGATGGCATACCTTTTGGGCCGTTACGCGATCCATTGGGAAAAGGGGTGGAGAGATGTCTGGCGGTCTTTCACTTGGCGAACGCAAACGAGATTGGGCGGAAATTCATGCTCGCTGCAATGCGCGCAATTTGGTGCGAAGCCGCCGATCTGACGCGCGACAGCACGCTATGCCGGCTCGGAATTGCCGTCGGGTTGAGCAAAACGCAGGTCGATGAGGCGCTGGTATCGGGCAATTGGCGCGCACAGGTCGAAACCAATGCCGCTGCGCTTGCGGTCCTTGGACTCTGGGGCGTCCCCGGCATGTGTTTGCGCGGACCGGACGATCGGCCGGTGAGCGTGGCCTGGGGTCAGGACCGGCTGTGGGTCATCGAGCGGGCTGCGCTGGGGGTCGATGTAGCCATGCCACCCCCTCGTCTGGTGCAATAAGCAAATCGAAACAACGGAGACTAGCTCATGACCGATTTCACTGACCGGGGCGTGGTGCTCACCGGCGCGGCAAGCGGCATTGGCCGTCTAATGGCCCTGCGCATCGCTGCAGCTGGCGGCCGGGTGGCACTCTGGGATATTGACGAAGCCGGTATGGAATCGGTACGCGGAGAAATAGTTGCACAGGGCGGTCAGGCGATCACCGTGCATTGTAATCTCGCCGATCGTCAATCGATAAAGAGTGCGGCGGCGCAGACGCTGGGTGCTTTCGGTGCGGTCGACATACTAATCAACAATGCTGGAATTGTGTCCGGTAAGAACCTGCTGGAAATTACCGACGAACAAATCGAGCTCACGTTCGATGTCAACACACTGGCATTATTCTGGACAACGCGCGCATTCCTGCCGGCAATGCTCGAGCGTAACAGCGGCCATGTCGTTACCATCGCTTCCGCTGGCGGCATCGCCGGTACTGCAAAACTGGTCGACTATTGTTCCTCGAAGTTTGCCGCAGTGGGCTTCGACGATTCTTTGCGGGCAGAATTGAAACGTCTGAACAGTAAGGTTATGACGACGGTTATCTGTCCTTATTACATTGATACCGGCATGTTCTCCGGCGTATCAACACGCTTCCCGTGGTTGCTGCCCATACTCAAGCCGGAAAAATCGGTAGAACGCATTCTTGGCGCCATCAATAAGAACCGGCGGCGTCTTATCATGCCCTGGTTTGTCTATACAACATACATGATGCGTCTGGCGCCGGTCGCGCTGTCTGACTGGATGCTCGATTTTTTTGGCGTAACTCACAGCATGGATCGGTTTACCGGCAGAAAGTGAGAAGCGCATGACGCTCGATCGACATTTGCGGATCGTGTTGGCCATCGCAATCGTGGTTGGGATGGTGTTGTTGCTGTTCGCGGTGTTGATGTTGACTGAGTCGGCGCTGGAAGTCTGGCACCGTTTCCGGGAGGCGCCGCGCTGGGCGACAGCATTATGGCTGGGTGCGCTCGGTACATTGACATTGGCGACCGGCTGGGCGGTATGGCGCCTGTTATTTCCAGCCAGACAACCGGCCCGCGAACCCGAAGCGCTGACCGAGGAAGCCCTGCAGGAGCGTATGGCGCAATCGGAACAACTGGGCATCGATGTCGATAGTGCGCGTCAGGAACTGGTGGGACTGGCGCAGCGCAAAGCGGCGGGTGATTTCAGGATCGCCCTGTTTGGCGAAATCAGTGCCGGCAAGAGCGCGTTAATCCGCGCGTTGCTGCCGCAGGCCGATGACATCACTGTCAGCGCCAGAGGTGGATCGACGCGCGAGCTATCTGATTACATTTGGACATCTCCGGCCGGCGATCGGCTGATCGTGACAGACGTGCCGGGCCTCAACGAAGCCGACGGTTTGCTGGACCAGCCCGCGAAAGACGAAGCGTTGCGCGCGCATGCTGTGGTTTTTGTCTGTGACAACGATCTGACCCGGGCGCAACATGACGCCGTCGGTGCCCTGCGCGAACTGCATCGGCCCATGATCGTCGCGTTGAATAAGACCGACCGCTTCACCGATGTCGAGCTGGAGCAACTGCGCACCAGTTTGCGACAGCGGGTTGAGCAACTTGGCGAAGAACAATTGAGCGTGGATCAGGATGACAGTATCGATATCGTTGCTATCAGCGCAGCGCCGCTGGAGAAGATTGTACGCCAGCTTCCTGACGGTACGGAACAAGTGGAAACGCGCGCGGTGATACCGGAAATCGACGAGCTTGGTGACGCATTGCAACGGATGATGGATCGCGATCCGGTGATGATGGAAGAACTCCGCGATGCCAGTGTGTTTATCCTCGCGAGACGTAAACTGGATGTGGCTGAGGCGCAATACCGTAAAGAGCGTTCGCAGGAGCTTATTAGCGAATACACCCGCAAAGCCATGGTCGGGGCGCTGGCCGCGGTGGCGCCCGGTACCGATATATTGATCCAGGGTTATCTGGGCGCCAATTTTGTCCGCGAACTGTGTGAACTCTACGACGTCAGCCCGCGTGATATCGATGTGCAGCAGTTTCTAAAACTCAGTCAGATGCACATTGGCAAGGCGCTGCCGCTGCTGATGGCCATTGGTGGTAACGCACTAAAGGCTTTTCCTGGCGCCGGCACCGTTGCCGGTGGTTTGATGCATGCCGTGGCCTATGGACTGATCTTCGATGCGCTGGGTAGTTCACTCACCCGGACACTCAGCGAATCAGGCCGCTTGCGGCCGGCACCGGCAGCCTCCCTGTTCAGGAAACAACTCAGTGAAAATCTGGAAAAACGTACAGCTCGCGTGGCAAAACTTGCTTGGGACGCGCGACGAAAAACACGCGACTAAGCGGGGCGATTCCGGCGGCGGTCATCTCGAGCTGGCGCGGGAGAGTCTGCGTGACTTGTTGCAGGACCAGCGTGTACCGGTGCCTGTGCGTGAGGCATTGTCTGAAGACTACGCTCAGGTAGAGCGCATGCTCGAAAAACTCGAGCATGGTCACATCCACATAGCTGCGTTCGGGCGTGTGGGCGTTGGCAAGTCGTCGATACTCAATGCACTGCTGGGCGAGGATCGGTTCTCGGTAAGCGCGTTGCACGGCGAGACACGCACGGCAAATACTTCCGCCTGGTCTGCCTACGAGGGATCCGGTGTCTATCTCATCGACACACCCGGTATTAACGAAATCGACGGCGTGGCGCGCGAGGAGCTTGCGCGTGATGTGGCATCCCGGGTCGATCTGGTGCTGTTCGTGGCCGACGGCGATCTTACCGACACGGAGTTGGCAGCATTGCGCACGCTGGCGCAGCAGCAGCGACCGATGCTGTTGGTTCTAAACAAGTCCGACCGGTATTCCGACGACGATATTGCGTTATTGAGCCAAACACTGGCAGAGCGCACCCAGGGCCTGGTTGAACCAAGAAACATAGTTACGGCATCGGCAAATCCGGCGACGCTAACTTACGTACGCGTCGACGCTGACGGTAAGGAGCAGACCAGTCGCGAACGGCCGCCACGCGACGTTGTCACTTTGAAAGAGCGGCTTTGGGAAATACTCGAGGCCGAGGGGCAAACCCTTGCGGCATTGAACGCAAGCTTGTTCGCCGGCGACCTCAGCGATCGTGTGGCGGAGCGAATCCTGAAAACCCGACGGGTCCTTGGCGAACGTCTGATTCGGACCTACTCAGTCTCAAAGGGGGTTGCAGTGGCATTCAACCCCGTGCCGGTCGCCGATCTGTTTGCTGCGGCCTTTGTCGATGGGGCCATGATCTGGCACCTGTCCAAATTGTATGACCTGCCGCTGGGGCGTGGGGAAGCCAGTCAGCTGGCCGGCACCATCATCACTCAACTCGCCGTCCTGATGGGAACGGTGTGGGCGATGCACTTCGTTTCATCGGCGCTGAAAGTGAGTACTGCGGGACTGTCGACAGTGGTCACCGCAGGTGCGCAGGGCGCAGTGGCTTATTACGCGACATTCGTCGTCGGCAAAGTGGCCGAGCGCTATTTGGCGCAGGGCAAATCCTGGGGTGATGGCGGACCCAAGCAGGTTGTGCAGGAGATCCTCGACAGCATCGACCGTGATTCGATACTCTCCGAGGCACGGGCTGACATAAAGGCCCACCTGAGAGGTATACGCTCATGAGACATTTAGGCCCCCTTCTTTTTGCCAGTATAGCGATCGGCCTGATCGGAGCCTGTGAACCAAAAAAGGTCGAGGAAACGGTGTGGGACGACCAGATAAAAACAATGGACAAGGCGCGCGAGGTCGAGGAGACACTGATGAATCGTGCCGAGCAAATGGGTAAAGAACTCGACCCGAATTACAAGCCTGAGGATGACGAAGAGGATCCGCAGCACTAGCCGGATTTGTTGTGACTAAGATATTCCGTATCGGCGCCATGGCTGTGCTGGCCGTGGCGCTACTGAGTGGTTGTCGCGCGGTCAGTGACAGCCTGGTCGATTCCGGCCGGGTGATGCTGCGCGGCTTGTCCGGTGTCGAAGTCGCAGTGTTCGAATCACAGGGCGCCACTATTTCTTATCTGGAGCGGGATGCTGCCGGCCCCACGATCGTGTTGCTGCACGGATTTGCGTCGGAAAAAGATTCCTGGCTGCGATTCCTGAGAAAAATCCCCAAGAATTACCGAATTATCGCACTTGATTTGCCGGGACACGGCGGCTCCAGTCGAGACCCTCAGCGCAGCTATACGGTCGAATCCATGGTCAGCCTGGTGGAGGCCGCGATACTCGCGTTGGCAGACCAGCCGGTGCACATGGTCGGTACTTCGCTCGGTGGCATGATTGCGACTTTATATACGGCACGAAATATCAAACGCGTGCACACGCTGACCCTTTTTGCGCCAGCCGGTGTCTATCCGCCGAATCCAAGCGAGTTTCAGGCGATGCTTGACCGTGGCGAGAACCCGCTTATTGCTGCGTCCCGGGACGACTTCGATCGCCTGATGGACCTGGTTTTTTTCGATCCGCCACCGCTAATGTGGCCGGTGGGACCCTCGATACGCCGCTACGCGCTGTCGCGCGCACCGTTTCACCAGAAGATCTGGAATGACCTGTGGCCGGGACATCCGACCGTTGATGAACACCTGCCGAACATCAAGATCCCGGTATTATTGGTCTGGGGCACCAACGATCGTATCCTCGATGTGTCCAGTGTCGAAGTTTTTGAAAATCTTCTCCCCGATGTTGAGACAGTGCTGGTTGAGCGGCTGGGTCATGCGACGGTCAACGAACGACCTGCCGACATGGCGCGCCTGCAGCGGGATTTTCTGGCGCGTCACACTGGTCAGGTTGCAGCCGGTTCGCGTTGAACTATTGAGGCCAGGCCCAGGAGCGCAGGCGTCGGATGTATGATCACCGATGTCGGTATCGCGCTTAAGTAATCGGTGTAGCGCCCCTTGTCTTCGAAACGGGTGCGGAAATCCGATGCAACCATCGCATCGAGCGATGCCGGTGCGATACCCCCGGCGATGAATACGCCACCCATGGCGCCCAGTGTGAGTGCCAGGTTACCGGCGACCGAACCGAGCAAAGCGAAGAACATATTGAGCGTTTCCCGGGCGATCGGATCGCCGGCCATGGCGCGGGCCGATACATCGCGGGGCCTCAGGTTGTCGTCGGGATAATCGGCGAGTCGCCGCAGCGTGTTATAGAGCGTTACCAGGCCAGGGCCGGACACAATACGTTCTGCGGAGCAATGGCCATAACGCGCGCGCAGCGCGTCGATTACCTGCGCCTCCCGCTCCGTACCCGGAGCAAGAGTGACGTGACCCCCTTCGCCTGAGATTGGCGTCCAGCCGGTACGGCCGGAAATCAAACCCGAGACACCCAGTCCGGTACCGGGTCCCAATGCCGCCATCGCGGCGCCGCTACGCGGCGCACCGCCGCCGATATGAAACAGGTCATTGCCTTCCAGTTTCGGTAAAGACAATGCAACGGCAGTAAAATCGTTGATGATCTCAATGCGATTCATGTCAAGTTCAGTGCGTAATTCGGACGCAGCGAAGTGCCAGTTGCGATTCGTCATTCGCACTTCATCACCTGTTACGGGTGCAGCGACAGCGATGGCAGCGGCAGTCGGCTTTGCAGAGTGGTTGCGAAGGTAGTCTCCAAGCGCAGCGCCCAGTGTCCGATAACCGGCATTGACAAAAACACTGATTTGTTCCGCCGTGCCTTTGTCATCGACCAGCGCGCAGCGGGTGTTGGTGCCGCCTACATCGGCAATAAGGTTCATGTTGGTCCTTTCCGGGCCCGGGCAAAAAGGCGATTGTAGCTGCCGCCGGCCGGCGGTACAGCGTTTTCCGGTACAATCCGCCGCGGCGCGTTATGGGGTGAATCGTGCGGTCAGAGTCACTATTTTCAGACTGGCTGGGTCTGGGCCCGCCAATGCGTTGGCTGGGCCGCAAGCTACTGTTTTTGTGGGTGCGTACCCAGGTACTGCCTGGCGAGGTTGGCACAGAGCGTGTCACCCCCGGCGTGCCGGTCGTTTATGTGTTGGCAAATAACGCTTTGTCTGCGCGACTCGTGGTCGAGGAGGTCTGTGCCAGGCAGGACCTGCCACCACCGGCAGATCCGCCGCAGGGTTTTGATGACGAGTACCGCTCCGTCGTTTTTGTGCGCAGATTACGCGGCTGGTTTCGTCGACGTCTGGAACCCATTCAATCGCCGCGTTTGGCCCGAATGATCGAGGCGGTCCGCCGAAATCCGGATCTGGATGCGCAGGTTATCCCGGTATCGGTTTTCTGGGGCCGTTCGCCGCACAAAGAAAAAGCGCCGATGAAATTACTGTTCTCGGAATCATGGGCCCCGGCCGGGCGCATCCGCAAAATGCTGATCATTCTCGCCCATGGTCGGCAGACATTAGTGCAGTTTAGCCAGCCGGTGTCTTTGCGTGACTTCGTCAACGAGGCAACTGCGGACGGGCTGGATAATGAACGTACAGTCCGCAAGTTGTCACGCGTATTGCGGGTTCACATGCGGCGACTGCGGGCCGCAACTATCGGGCCGGACCTGTCGCACCGGCGCATACTCCGGGGTCAGATACTGGGATCTGCTTCGGTGCGCCACGCGATCGCGCGCCATGCTGCGCGTCAGGGTATCAGTGACGAAGCCGCTGCGTTCAAAGCAGGAGAATTCGTTGACGAAATAGCCGCCGATTATTCCTATGTCTTTATTCGCTTTATGGACAGGTTGCTCGGCTGGCTGTGGAACCGGGTTTATGACGGTATAGAAGTCAATCACATCGACACAGTAAAAACTGATGCCGAGGGCAAGGAAATTATCTATGTGCCTTGCCATCGCAGTCATTTCGACTATCTGCTGCTGTCCTACGTACTCTATAACGCGGGGTTGGTACCGCCGCATGTTGCCGCCGGAATAAACCTCAATATCCCGTTTGTCGGACCCTTCCTGCGTCGCGGTGGCGCATTTTTTCTCAGACGCAGTTTTGGCGGTAACAAGCTGTATACAGCCGTATTTCAGAAATATCTTTCGCTGAATCTGTCCAAGGGTGTGCCGATCGAATATTTCATCGAAGGCACCCGCAGCCGCACCGGACGCCTGTTGTTACCCAAATCCGGGATACTGGCAATGACAGTGCGCAGCTATTTGCGTGATCCTGATCGGGCGGTCGTGTTCGTTCCGGTTTACTTTTGCTATGAGAAACTGCTCGAAGGCCGCAGCTACATCGGTGAATTGAGTGGCAACCCGAAAAAAAAGGAGAGTTTCTTCGGCTTTATCCGGTCGTTAGGCGCGTTGCGCCACAAGTTTGGCAAAGTGTATGTCAATTTTGGCCAGCCGTTGCCGCTGGACGAAGTGCTCGATGTGCACAATCCTGACTGGCGCGAGGAAAAGCAAATTGCGGAGAAACCGGCTTGGCTGGCGCCGGCGGTGGATGATCTGGCCGATCGAATTATGCGTCAGATCAATCTGACGGCAGCCGTGCCGCCGGTGAGTCTGCTGTCATTGCCGCTGTTGTCGGCTTCGCGGCAAGCCATGCTGGAGGACGTGCTGCGTGAGCATCTTGATTTGCTGCTGTCTATTTTGCACCAGGCCCCCTATTCGGATCGGGTGACGTTTCCGGCCTCAGACGGGCGCGCGATTATCGATTATGCATTGGACATGAACCTGATCCGACGTCGCAAGCATGCGCTTGGAGATGTGCTGTCGGCGCACGGCGTTAACGCGATCATGCTGACTTACAACCGTAACAACGTGATGCATTTGTTTTCGCTGCCTTCGATGATTGCGTGCTGTTTCCTGAACAACCGGCAAATGCGCGTGGAGACGATTGTCCGGCTGGCGAAAACGGTCTATCCGTATCTCCGTGCCGAATTATTCCTGTACTGGCCCGTGGACAGTCTGGACGAGGTACTGCGGCGGTTCCTGGGGGTATTGGTCGATCACGGGTTGCTGGAATGGGACGCCGATGGCGAGTCCTGCCGGCGGCCGGCGGCCGACAGCCCCAGGGCTGTGCAGCTGTCACTGCTCGCGCATGGTGCACTGCAGACGCTCGAACGCTACTACATGACAATCGCGCTGCTGCTCAAACACGGTCCGGGCCACATGACCCAGCCAGACCTGGAAAACCTCTGTCAGCTCATGGCGCAGCGCATGTCCATGCTCTATCAGTTCGACGCGCCGGAGTCCTTTGCCAAGCCGCTGTTCAGGGACTTTATCCAACGTCTGCGCGACTCCGGCGTGGTGTGGCTCGATGCCGATGGCCTGCTGGCATTCGATGACCGCATACGCAGCGTGGAAGACGATGCGAATCTGGTCCTGGGCGAGCAGATTCGCCACAGTATTCTGCAGGTTATCCATGTTTGATTATCAGCCGATGTCCCTGATAACACGATAGAATCGCTGTGTTGCAGCGCAGCGTGTTGTCTGCTGCGCCGCGGTGTATTTTTCAGCCGTGACCAGGGCGGTGCGGCGGTGGCGTGTTCGCCGGCCTACGGGCAGAATCAATTAAATAAGAGTGGGGAAAGCAATGCGATTGAATCTCCGGGTCTACTTGACCTCCTTTGCGGTGTGCGCGGTGATGGCAGCACCCGCTGTATTTGCTGTCAGCTTCGAGAACGAGCAGGGAACTTTATACGGGAGCTGGGATACGACAGTGTCCCTGGGTGCCGGATGGCGTATGGAAAAGAGAGCGCCGGACCTGATCGGCACGATCAATGGCGGCACCAAATTTTCAGTCAACGGTGATGATGGTGACCTGAATTTCGATCGCGGTATTTACAGCACGGCGCTGAAGATAACGACCGAGTTCGAGTTGAACTATACACCCTGGAACATCGGCCTCTTTACCCGTGCTTTCGGTTTTCGCGATTTCGAGCTGGAAAACACCAGACGCGCGCGAACCCGGTTGAGTGAGGCATCCCTGAAACGATCCGGAACAGATTCAGACGTGCTCGATGCTTTTCTTTTTTATAAGTTCGAATTGGGCAAGCTTCCGGCCGAATTCAGAATTGGCGAGCAGGTCATTAACTGGGGCGAGAGCACATTTATCCAGGGCGGCGCTAACGTCATCAATCATTTCAACGTCTCGGCCCTGCGGGTGCCGGGGGCAGAATTGCGTGAGGGCCTGTTGCCACAGGATTTGGCGTGGTTTTCAGTGGGTCTCACGCCGAATACCGAAATCGAGCTGGTCTACCAGTATGACTGGGACGACACTGAACCGGATGCGGTCGGTACCTTTTTCTCGACCAACGATTTTGCCCCTGATGGCGGCACGGGGGTTCGCCTGGGTTTTGCCGATACACCGGACTCGCCGAATCCTGAGTTTTTTAGCCCGCGACGCGCGTTCAATGCAATACCACGTGGTCCCACGCGCGAACCGGCAGACGACGATCAGTACGGGGCGGCACTACGCATATTTGCACCGGACTTCAATAATGGCACCGAGTTTGGTTTCTATTACTTCAAGTATCACAGCCGGCTTCCGGTGATCAGCGCACGTACCGGTTCTTTCGCCGGGCTGCAGGTTGCCGCAGCAATCGGTGCTGACGGGGGCGCGGCGGATATTGCGACTGCGGCAGGCACCTGGCTGGCCTTGAATCCAGGCGATGTCGATGGTGCTTTGCAGGCCGGCGTCGATGCGGCGAATGCACTGGTTCCGCTGGATGCGGCATTAGGTATTTCCGATGCGGCAATCACCGGTGGCAACGTTTCTGTTGTTGGGACGGCCTATGCGACAGATGCATTTGCCAACACCCCGTCGGTTGAGGGCAACGCCTTTGGTACGCCGGCGGGGCAAACCGCTCAGTACTTCACCAGCTACCCGGAAGACATCCAGATGATGGCGTTCAGTCTCAATACTACGGTCGGCCAGTTTGCGTTGCAGGGTGAAATTGCACACCACAAAGACCGTCCACTTCAGATCGACGATCTGGAATTGCTGTTCGCCGGTTTGAGTCCGCTACGGGATCCGTTTGCGCAGTTTGGTCAACTCGGCAGTTTTTCATTCGTTCCCACCAGTCCGCAGTTTAATGTCGATACACCGCCTTTGACCGAGGTTGTTGGCTTCAGGCGGATGGACTATACCCAGGCCGATTTCGCTTTGACCCGGCTGTTTGGCCCGGTCATGGGAGCCGACCAGGGCGTCCTGCTGTTCGAAGCGGCGCTCAATCACGTGCACCGCATGCCGAACAAGAATGTTCTGCGCTTCGATGGCCCGGCGACGGTGGTCAGCGGCAACCCCAACCTCGCCGAATTCGCTCACGCGGGCAAGCCAATGGAACCCGCGGATCACTTTCCGGATCCGAACTCATACGGCTACCGGCTGGCCGGGCGGCTGGATTTCAACAATGCGGTTGGCCCGATCAACATGGCAACCCGGGCTTCCTGGCAGCACGATGTACGCGGAATCACCCCTGGGCCGGGCGGGGCCTTCATCGAAGGCCGTAAGGCACTGACTCTCGGGGTGAATTTCAATTATCAGAATAAATGGGAATTTGACACAAGTTTTACAACTTTCCATGGGGCAGGCCGTCAAAACGAGATACATGACCGTGATTTCATTGGCGCGAGCCTGAAATTTACGTTCTGACACACTTTTGGAGAGCAACTCTGATGCGTAAATCTCATATTGGCTTTGTGGCCGGGC
>JAOTXR010000270.1 GCA_029862285.1 Gammaproteobacteria bacterium | reverse complement strand
TTCAGGAGTGACGCCACCGATGCGCTGCAGTGCATCCAGCAACCACTGTTGTTTGACCTCTAACTGGCTGCTAGCTGCCAGGTGCTGCAGCGAACAACCACCACAGGCACCGAACCACTGACAACGTGTCGTCACCCGTTGTGGCGATGACTGCTGAATCTCATCGGTGCGGGCCTCGTCGTGACGGCGCCGTTTACGCACAATGGTCGCCGTAACCGTTTCTCCCGGCAGGGCGTCAGCAACAAACACGACTTTGCCATCGACCCGCGTGACGCCACGACCATCCTGGGTAAGCCGTTCGATGCTGAGCGTCGCGCTATCCCCGCGCCGCAACGCCCTGGGCGGGGCCTTTTCGTCACCTAAGTCCATGACCCGCATTCTACAGGACCTCAGCTTTTGACGACTGCGTCGCCAACCAGCACCATGAGTGCCATGTCGGACAAGAAAACAGCAACCCGCAGCGATTCGACGCACGCGGCAGTTTCGTCAAAATCGAGCAAAGATAGCGGACTGGAACGCGCCGGGTTGCTGGCAAATATTTCTCACGAATTGCGTACCCCAATGGATGCGATTCTCGGCTATGTCGAACTGCTGTTGGAGACGCAGCTAAACGATACGCAACAGACGTTTGTTACATCGATCGAACGTACCGCACAGGGATTGCTCGACATCATGGACGATATTCTGAATCTGTCTCGCATGGAGGCGGGCAAACTGGTCATTCACACCCAGCCATTCTCGGTCCGCGATACCATCGACAGCGTGACTCAGATGCTGGCGCCGTCTGCCTATGGCAAGGGGCTGGATTTTATCCGGCTCATCGATCCGGACGTGCCGGTCAATCTGGTCGGCGACCCTCTGCGTATCCGGCAGATACTGGTCAACCTGGTCGGCAATGCGGTCAAGTTCACTCCGCACGGCCAGGTACGGCTGCGTATTTCGGCGCATCCACTGGATGACCGGCGTTACGAACTTGTCATTCGCGTGACCGACACAGGTATCGGCATCACTCAAGCAGATCTTCAGGAGCTCTTCGAGCCATTTTCCCGGCCGGCCGCTCCACAAAACGGAATTGGCGGCACCGGACTGGGCCTGGTTATATGCAAGTCGCTATGTGAATCGATGGGCGGCAGCATCGCTGTGCACAGCTCCCCCGGCGAAGGCAGCACTTTTTGTGTGCGTTTACCACTCGAGTCGCTGGAGGATTCTTTCCAGTCAACGGATTCGTCAGATCTGCTGAGCGGGCACTCAATAGCCATCGTCTGTCCCGACACAGAACTCGCCAACTGGATCGCTCACAGCCTGGGACAGGATGGCGCGGCAACCCGCACGGTGCCGAGCATCGGCCAGCTGGCCAACGCCATTCGAAACGATCAATACGGGAACGAAGCGGTGCTTTTGGTGATTGGCAATCGGCAGATCGCCGAACTGGATCAGCTTGCTCGTGACTGGCGTCCGGCGCGCGGAACACCGGTGCTGTGCCTGGTCAGCACGGGTTCCGGTCAGAAGCTGCAAACTATCGCCGACGCCTTCGGCGGAGAGGCAATACCCGCGCACAGTACAGCGGTTACTATCAACCGCCGCATGGCCACTCTGCTGCAGCGCTATGGCGAACC
Source organism: Gammaproteobacteria bacterium (assembly GCA_029862285.1). Lineage (GTDB taxonomy): Bacteria > Pseudomonadota > Gammaproteobacteria > Steroidobacterales > JABDKV01 > JABDJB01. The sequence goes on along the minus strand of JAOTXR010000270.1, from coordinate 2,289 downwards.
GCAGAAGAGCGTCGTGGTGAAAACGCCGGAGTCACCTCAGCTGTTACGGGGTCTGCGTCTGCTGGTTGCCGAAGACAACCAGTTTGGCCGCGATTATCTGCAACTGTTGCTTAGCCGGCATGGGGCGCAGGTTGACGTTTGCAGCGACGGCAACGCCGCTTGCCGAATGATCAAAGCTCAGACCTACGACCTGGTTCTCATGGATGTGAGAATGCCACAATGCGATGGTGTGTCGGCAATGCGACAGCTGGCTAAAGACTGGGATGGCAACCCGCCGATTATTGGTTTAACTGCCGCACCCGAGGAGTGCTGCCGGGCACTCGATTCGGGAATGACCGATTGTCTGCTAAAACCGGTGCGACCGGCGGTATTGTTGAGATACATCATCAATCACCAGGGCACCGCGAAGACACAAGCACCAAGAAGGCTGTCTTTTATCGATGACGAAATGCAGCGGGAGCTCAATGTCGAACTGCCGCAACGAATCGCCGAACTGCGTAACGCGATTTCTCATGGCGACATGCACGTGGCACTGGATGCCGCACACAAAATCAACGGCACGGCAGCATTATGTGCATTTGAGGTGATGCAGGTTACGGCAGCCTCCATTGAAGGCCTGATCAGGCAACAACAGCTTGACGGAATTGAACGCCTCACGGGCGATCTGAAACGGGAAATCGACAGGGTGCTCGCGGCGCTGGCAACGAGCTAGATCAGGCCCGTTCTACAACCGCGAAAGCCACGGCCATCCCGGCTTCGTCCGACAGCGACACATAACCACGGTCAACCCCGAGACGGGCACATACGGCACGACCCCGCTCCGAGTAAATGACATCGGGGCGGCCCCAGTCATTGTGTTTCACACCAATATCCCGAATCCAGACGCCATGGCCAAACCCGGTTCCCAATGCTTTTACGATAGCTTCCTTGGCCGCAAAACGCATGGCCAGAAACCGTACCTTGCGTGTAGTCGCCTCGAATTCGAGAAACTCATCCGGTAGCAGCAAGCGGGTAACAAAACGCTCGCCGAAACGCCGATAGACCGATTCCACTCGATCGATCTGTACGATGTCGGTGCCAATGCCAAAAATCAACGCAATGCCCGCCGCATGGCACGCGCGACCCGTCTGACTTCCAGTGGCCGTGGCCCCAGGTGCTGATCCAGCGCTGCGCTCAGCAGCCGCCGCGCATCGCGCACTGCCAAGTCTTCCTCGAGTGTCTCGCTGGCCAGCGCCAACAGCGATCGACCGCAGTAAACCTGCGCCGCACCGTGCATCGGATCAGCCTGAATCACGCCCTGCTCCAGCCGGTATTCATAGTTACCATCCTCGCGCACCGCTGCGCCGTCGACGGTGTGTCTCAGGTCGAGCCCATAACCCAGCTCATCGAGCAGTCGTTTTTCGAACAAACGCAATGCACGCGATTCGGTACATTCCCCGCCGAGGTCTCGCAGCGCATCTGCGTAATGGTCGAACAAACCAGGATGAGCGACATGACGACGGGTCAGCCGCAGCAGCAATTCATTCATGTAGTAGGCACTGTAAATACGATTCGACGGCAATTGCGGCATACCCAACACAATCTCGGCCCCGGTCAAAGTCCCGAGATCGGTGCGCGCGCTCCAGGACAGCAGCAACGGCTGAAATGGTTGTAGCACAGCTCGCAACCGCGCCTTCGGGCGGCGCGCCCCGCGTGCCACCAGGCCGATCCGCCCATGATCGCGCGAAAAAACATCCAGCAAACGGCTACTGTCACGATACGGTGACTGATGCAGCAGGAAGGCGGGCTGCAGATTGACACGCTGGCGTTCCATGATCAGGTATCGTAACCAAATCGCTGCAAGTCTGCCGCATTGTCCGACCAGCTTTCCCGTACCTTGACCCACAACTTGAGATTTACCTGTTTGCCAAAGCGCTCCTCCAGCGCGACACGGGCCGCGCTGCCGATTCCCTTCAACATTGAGCCTTTGCGACCGATGACAATCGCCTTGTGAGCTGCACGTTCCACCCAGATGATGGCCGCAATCTGCAAGATCTGGCCAGTATCCTCAAATCGCTCGATACCCACCTGTGACCCATACGGCAACTCCTGCTGCAAACGCAACAACAAATGTTCCCGAATGAGCTCAGCCGCGTGAAACTGTTCGTCTCGATCGGTGCGCTGCCCGGCGGGGTACATCGGTGGGCCCTCAGGCAGCGATTCGATTATTACCCGCTCCAGTTGATCGAGGTTGGTGCCGCGTCTGGCCGAGATCGGCACGATCGCATGAAAATCCCGACGTGCCGCCAG
>JAOTXR010000269.1 GCA_029862285.1 Gammaproteobacteria bacterium | reverse complement strand
GCGTCGTGTAGCGCACCGCATTGGCCTATCACCAATTGTGCCGTGCCACGGATGCCGGCCACGGCAGCAGGATCTGCCTCCAGCTCGGGCGTGCAATCGTGCACCGTGCTCAACGATAACCGGCTGTCACATGACCTTAGTGTCTCTGCAATAGCATCTGATACTGCGACAATGCGCCGAGCGCGCCGGTAACACCATAGCGCTGTCACCGATGGTGCTTGTGGTATTCGACGCGTAACGATAAACGGCGTCCGGGACAACAACCAGCGCAGCGCAGCAGTCTGTGGACTACGCCCTTCATGTACATGCAACAGGTCGAAACCCCGCGTCCCGGCAACGGCGGCCAGCGGTGAACCGCCAACCGCCTCAATCCGGACATCGAGCCCGGACAGCTGGTCTGCCAGTGGTGCAGCTCGATGGACAATGGCTGTTTGCCTCACACGGCCGTCGAGCGCCCGGATCAGCGCGAGAGTCTGACGCTCTCCACCCCGAAACTCACGGGCCAGATTGAGATGCGCGATTCTTGGTTCCGAGGACATGGAGCCGCTCTTTCTCTTTTAAAGCAGGGTATCCGGCACTGGCTGGCTATTAGACACCCTGGGACACGAAAAATCGAACGAGACAGGGCCCGCTTCCCGACGGCGCGCAAACCGCATTCCTTATGCTTTCATCCCCTGATGTTTTGTGCTTGTATCCTGCGATGCGTGCAGGTATATCCTTGAACCGTGATGTCTATCCGGAACCTGGCGGCCGCACTGAGTACCCTTCTGGTATGTGCCTGCGCGAACCTAAACGAAACCACTGCTGTGCAACGCGATAGCCAGCCAATCCTCACCGCCCGGCAGGCACAACACCGCTCTGGCCTGATCGATGATGTGCGCTATCACATCGATCTCTCACTGGATGCAGAAGCCGAGGAATACACCGGCACTGTCGTCGTCGAATTTGACCTGGCACGAGCCACTTCGGCGTTGTCACTCGACTTCAAAGGCGGCACCGTGTATTCGGTCGAAATAAACAATGCCGCCAGCGCTTACCAATACAATAATGCCTGGATCGGTCTCGATACGACACGGCTGCGCGCCGGCGCTAACAAAATCGTCATTCATTATTCCCATCCGTACAGCCAGGATGGTGCCGGGCTGCAGCGGACCCGGGATCCGGAGGATCAGCGGGTTTACATCTACACGCATTTTGAGCCCTTCGACGCAAATCGCCTGTTTCCCTGTTTCGATCAGCCTGATCTGAAAGCGCGTTACCGTCTGTCCGTTTCTGCACCCGCCGACTGGGAAGTGGTAAGCGCCGCCAGCGCCAGCGCTGTAACACTTATGAGCCCGGGTATTCGAGACTGGGAATTCGCCGAATCACAGCCTTTTAGCACCTACCTGTTTTCGTTGCATGCAGGGCCCTACACAGTCTGGGAAGCACAGGCCGGTGCAATACCGATGCGGCTATTTGCACGCCCTACGCTGGCCGCTTTCATAAACGCGGACGACTGGTTTGAATTGACTCGCCATGGTTTTGCGTTTTACGAATCGCTGTTTGATATTTCATATCCTTTTGGAAAATATGATCAGTTGATCGTGCCAGATCTCAATATCGGCGCCATGGAGAACGTCGCGGCGGTAACCTACAACGAGCGTTATGTGACGCGCTCGGCACCGACGGCAGAACAACGTCAGCGACATGCCGAGGTTCTGCTGCATGAAATGGCGCATATGTGGTTCGGCAACCTGGTCACGCCGCAATGGTGGGATGAATTGTGGCTGAAGGAAGCCTTTGCCACACATGTATCGCATATAGCAATGCGCGAAACAACTGATCTCGACAGCCCTGCTCAACGCTTTTTTGCCGGCTCCAAACAGGGAGGCTATCGCGCCGACGAATACACGACACGACATCCGATCGACGTGCCGGTCGACGACACGCATGTCGCATTCGCCAATTTCGACGCCATTACCTACGAAAAAGGCTCGTCCGCCCTTACTCAGCTATCACATTTCGTCGGCGCGGACGCATTCCGGGAAGGCTCGCGTCGCTATCTGCAAAATAATGCATGGGATAACACGACACTGGATGACTTTATTGGTGCACTCGAACAGGCGGCAGGTATCGATTTGCAGCAATGGAAGCAGTCGTGGCTACGCTCAGCCGGCGTCAATACGATCACGCCCCGACTTACCTGCAAAAATGGCCAGATCAGTTCCCTGACACTCAAGCAAAGCGCCCCGGGAGGTGTGCCACTGCGATCGCATCGTCTGCAGGTCGCCCTGTTTGACGCGAATGGTCAGGCAACGCCCTTTCCGGTTTCCGTCGAGGGTGACTCGACTCTGGTTCCGGAAGCGGTCGGCTCTGCCTGCCCCGAAATGACGCTCGTCAATTACGGCGACTGGAGTTTTGTGCGCACCGAACTCGATCCGCTTACCCTGAATAATTTTTATGCGCACATCGGCGGCATCACCGATACCCTGGCGCGCTCGATGTTGTGGCAGAACCTGTGGGAGATGGTGCGCAACGCCAATTATCCGGTGCCGGCTTATGTCGACCTGCTGGCACAGCACGTGGTTACAGAGGCCGATAATCTGCTTCTACTCCAGCTTACCCGTAGTATGCGAACGTCGCGCAAGTACCTGTTGCGCAGCATTGGGCTAGACAGCGACATTGCCGCGCGACCTGTCCGTTTACTCGAAAACACGGCATGGGAAGCGCTTAACGCCGCACCGGCCGGCAGTCAGCGACAGAAGATCTGGTTCGAAGCCTTTGTTGCTCTCGCCAGCACCCGGCAATACCTGCAGCATCTGGATGCCTTCCTGGATGGTCACCGTCTGCCCGATGGCATCGAACTGGACGCGGACCTGCGCTGGGACATACTCACTCGCCTAAACGCCTTTGCTTTCGGCGATTATCAGGCTCGCACCGATATGCTGGCCTTGAGTGACAAATCGGATCGCGGCCGCAAGCATGCCATTACAGCGAATGTCATTCGCCCGGATCCGGCCATCAAACAGGTCTGGATGGACGGGATTCTCAACAAGCCGGATTTTATGCCACTGGGTCAATTGCGCTGGGGTATCCGCAGCCTTTTTCCGTCGCATCAACTGGCGCTACGCGAACCATATAACGAGAAGCTCCTGGAGTCGCTGCCGAAACTTGGCGAGACCCGCGACGATGCCTACTTGCGCGTCTTTACGTCGTTGATGCCGGCGGGCTGTAATTCGCAGAGTGTGGCGCGTCTCGAACGTGCCATCGTTCGGGCAAATACACTGCATCCAATCCTGGAGCGCGCTTTGCGTAACGCGCTGGAGGATGATCGTCGCTGTCTTGCCATCGGGAAGCTGGCTGCCGCCTCAGTTCCTTGAAAGTTCGGCGTTGAGTTAGCGGTAGCGTTTCTGAATCTCCGTGAGTTTATCGGCGCCCGGGCTGAGTTGGGCATAGTCGACATCGCGCAGAGCCTTCGCAGTGGTGTTATAGATACCGTGCATCGTCGGGCGCTTGTCTTCCAGGTAGAGCAGACCCGTAACGATCTCGCCCTTTTCCTCACGTTTCTCCAGATAGGAATACGCGGCCGCCCGGTCGTGTGGATCGTAGTCTGCCGCGACCTTGCGTAGCAACACACGGCTGCCATCGTGGAGTTGCACCGATAACACGCCACCGTCGTCATAGCCGGCGGTTATTGGTTCGGCCGGCGCTATAAAGTCGGTGTGCACCGCCGGGTGGTAAAACTGCCGTGTATGCGCATAGCTCTTTGTGGAATCTTCATGATCGTTGAAGGTAACGCAAGGTGACAGCACGTCTATCATCGCAAAACCCTCATGCTTGAGCCCGGCTTTCAATAAGGGTACAAATTGATTCTTATTCCCGGAAAATGCCCGCGCAATAAACGAACCGCCCAGCGCCAGCGCGGTTTTT
>JAOTXR010000268.1 GCA_029862285.1 Gammaproteobacteria bacterium | reverse complement strand
AAATGCACATCCACATTGTTGGGGCCGTACTCCAAGGCCCGCTCAAATGTGCCCAGAGCCTCGCTATAACGCTGTGTTCCCAACTGTGCCATACCGAGAGCATTAAGTGAGCTTGCATTTTCAGGCGCAATGCTAACCGCCTGCTCGGCGCGCTCCATTGCCAACGGCCCGCGGCCCGTCTGCAGGTAGTACCGCGCCAACAAAAGCAATGGTTGCAATGCTTGCGGGTTTCTTTCCCTCGCCGTCTCCAGCAGCGCCACAGCACGTTGCTGATCACCACCTTTCTCGGCCAGCCGCGAAACACCGAGCAGCGCGATCAGGCTATCGGGCTCGCGCGCCAGCAAAGTATCGTAGCGTTTCTCCGCGCCCGCCAGGTCCCCGGCGAGAGCATCGAGGCGAGCAAGATTGACAATAACGCCCACGTCCTCCGGATCGAGTTTGTGTGCTTGTTCAAACTGCCGGCGGGCAGCTTCATGCTCGCCGGCCGCCATGTGGAAACCACCCATGATCCTGTGGGCAATAGAATCGTCGGGACGACTCTCTACGATGTTCGTGGCATAACTCCGCGCGCCTTCCGTATCACCGCTTTGCAAACGCGCAAGGATCAACAGGAAATCACGTTCGTCCCCGTGCATCGATTCCGGCATTTCTTCCAGTAGTTCGATTGCCCGCGCCGTTTCGCCGGCGTCAATGAAGCTGGCCGCAGCCTGAATCTGTACGGTCCGGTCATCACCACCAGCCGCGGCACTGCGACGAACGTACTCAAGACCTTCTTCGATATTCCCGCGGCGCAGACTCGCTGAACCAGCCATTGCCAGCAGTCGTGGATCGACAGCGCCACCACCCTCCAATAATGGTTCCAACGCGTCGAATGCCTCATCCGGGCTACCGAGGTTCATTTGTGCCTGCGCCAGCAGTCTCCGCGCGTCAACGTTATCGGGATTCGCATTGACCAACGACTGCAGGTGCATTTCGGCCAATGCAAAATTCTCTTTCGACATGGCGGCGGCAGCTAGCAAGAGTCGCGCCGGCTGATAACCCGGATAGGCTGAAATCACCCGCTGCGTCTTTTCAATTACAAGGTCCATCTGCCCGGCTTCGAAATCCGCGCGGCCTGCCTGAAACAGCGCGTAGGGGTGCTGTGGTGCCAAGTCCAGCATTTGCGTCGACACATCCTGTGCCTCGCCGGACTTCTTCTGCACCAGCAGCACGTCAATCAGACCGGCAAGGTAAGTCAGGCGTTCGCGCACCAACGCCTGGTCTTGCGAGTGATCAATCGCTTTCCTGAAGTTTGCCTCAGCGACCTGATACTCCGCGTTGTTCATCTGCAGCCTTCCGAGTACGGCATAGGCGGCGTGGGCATCGTTATGTTGGGCAATGACTCGCTGCACAGCGATTTCTGCCGCTTTGGTATCGCCTTTCTCGACATGAATTCGTGCCATGCCGACCAGCGCCTCCGGGTGGTCAGCCTGCTCGGATAGTGCTGCCTGGAAGGTATTTTCGGCTGCGGCTATCTCTCCTTTTTGAAACCTCGCATTGCCCAGGATCGCGTTCAAATCGGCACGCGCCACGAGGCTGGAAGTTTCGTTTGGATCCAGCGCAAGAACTTCATCGACCTGTCCGATCGCCAGCAGCCCTCGCGCCATCGGCACGATGATATCGGACATTTCCGCGCCCAGTTCGTGCGCCCGCTGCAGCTGCTTGACCGCGGTTACGGCGTCGCCAATTTGCAGCGAGATTTGGCCCAGTAGAACGCGCGCTTCAATATTTGCCGGATCGGATCGCAATACATTCTTGAGCTCTATCGCCGCAGCGCGATACTCCTCCCTGGCGGCGGCTTGTTCTGCCCGCTCGATTCGTGTCGCATCGTCTACTGCCAAATCGCAGCCACCAATTAGCGGACTGGCGATGAGCAGCGCCATCGCTGTGCTACGTAATTGAGTCATCACGCAATACCTCTGCTGACCGCCGGGTGGTCTAAGCCGTCTCGCCAATATCATGTTTTTCCATGAGATCATAAAGCGTCGGCCGGCTGATGCCGAGCAGCTCAGCCGCTTTGGAAATATTACCATCGGCAACTGTCAACACATGTTTCACGGCCCGTCGCTCCGCGTCAAGGCGAACCGCGCGTAAGTTCATTGGATAGGCGCCGGACGTAATTTCCTCCAATCCGAGGTCTTCGGCGGTGACATTTTTCCCTTCGGCCATGATGACCGCCGACTTGACCTTGTTTTCCAGTTCCCGGACGTTTCCCGGCCACTCGTAGTTCTCGATAGCCCGCAACGCCTCCTGGGTAAAATTTCGCAAGGTTCTGCCCTGCTGCGCCGCGAACTCATATAGAAATACCCGCGCCAATACGACGGCATCACCCAGCCGCTCTCGTAACGGTGGAATCGCGGCCGTAACCTCACTGATCCGATAGTAGAGGTCTTCTCGGAAACGACTTTCCGCTATCGCATCATTCAGGTCCTGGTTGGTCGCGCAGACAACTCTCACATCAACCGGAATTTCTTTGCGACCACCAACTCTTTCGACAACACGCTCCTGCAAGAACCGCAACAACTTCGCCTGCAATGGCAGCGGCATGTCACCGATCTCATCCAGAAATAGAGTTCCTTTGTTTGCGAATTCGATTCTTCCTGGAGTCGTTTTTGCGGCCCCTGTGAAAGCTCCCCTTTCATAGCCGAACAACTCACTCTCGAGAAGATTTTCAGGGATTGCGGCACAGTTAATCGCAACAAATGGTTCGGCAGCGCGCGGGCTGAGATTATGTACCGCACGCGCCAACAGTTCCTTTCCGGTTCCACTCTCGCCGAGTAGCAGTGTTGTCGCATTAGTCGGCGCTACCTTTTCTATAAGTCGGCAAACTTGCAGGATCTTGTCGCTGGTGGCAATAAATCCCTCCAGCGGTGATTTGGCACCACGATCCAGTAGTTTCCGATTCTGCTCCTCCAACTCCCACATATTGAAAGCACGCTGCACAATCAATTGTAAAACTTCAGTATCAAGCGGTTTTTGATAAAAGTCGTAGGCGCCCAGTCCAACTGCTCTTACAGCGTTATCGGTGTCTGCATTTCCGGTAACGACGATGACTTTAATTTCGGGCATGATCGACAGCATCTTTTTCAATGTAGCCATTCCCTCAGTCACACCTTCAGGGTCGGGTGGCAGACCGAGATCCTGCAGTACCACTTTGGGTTCATGTCGACGCAGCTCCGCAATAGCGGTTTCCCGGTCTTCGGCGATCACGACCTCATAGCCTTCGAAACACCATTTGAGTTGGCTCTGCAAGCCGGGATCGTCTTCTACTATGAGTAGTGTCTTCTTCACTTCGCTCACCGGATTGCTCCCGTTTTCCGCGCGACACCCTGTTGTACCGATTGCGCTAAGGGGAATATCAACCGGAATACGGTCCCCTGCCCTAAAGTGCTATCGACCTCGACATCACCGCCGGCTGCACGGACAAACTCCCGAGCCTGATACGCGCCTATACCCATGCCTTTGCTTCCCTTGGTCGATTCGAAGGGACGAAAGAGTCGCTCGCGAATAAAATACTCATCCATACCGGATCCGTTGTCCAAAACCTCTACTACAACATCGGCGTCCTGGCGGGAAATCTTGATGCTTACCTCACCGTCTGCGCCGGCAGCGTCTTGTGCATTACGAATTACATGTCCAAATACTGCCGCCAGTCCATCTCGACTCGCCCGGATTTCAGCCTCGGGCTCCTCAGAGTACACCGTGACTTTGGGTCGCCGCTGACCGCATTGCTCGGCCACTTCCTCGCAAAGCTGGGTAACCTTGACGCGACGGGTCAGATCCGGCGACCCACCGTGACGGAGCTGTTCCAGTAGCCGGCTCATTCGCCGCACTGAATTGTCGACGGTCGAAATCGCATCTTCGATAAATTCC
>JAOTXR010000267.1 GCA_029862285.1 Gammaproteobacteria bacterium | reverse complement strand
CGGTCGGTTTCGGTACAGTATTTGTTACCGAGGTCGAGGGTTGTATGGACCAACCAGGGTCCGTCGATTCAGACTGCGACGCAGTTCTAAACACTGTCGATAACTGCACCAACGTCGCCAACGCCGATCAGATCGATACCAATAGCGACGGCATCGGCAATATCTGCGATCCGGATATCAGCAGCGAAATCCCGCCGGTTCCGGCCAATGATTGCTCCGTGCAGTTCTCCGACCTGGCGACACTCAAGTCAGTTTTCCTGACCAATCCGGGCTCGCCGAACTGGAATCCGGATGCCGACTTTGACGGCGACGATATTGTTGCTTTCGGGGACGTCGCTATCATGAAGGCATTCTTCCTGGCTATGCCGGGACCGGCCGCCGCCCCGAACGCCGCTTCCGGTTGCGTTGCGCCGGTGGGCTACGCCGCGGATGTGCAGCCGATACTGCTACCGAAATGCGGAGCCTGCCATGGCGGGAATGGTGTCGGTGGTCACGATATCGCCATCGAGTACAACGATGCGTTCCTGGATGCCGACGCCTGTCCGGGATTGAATATTGCCGAGTGTGCGCTCGTCCGAATTAAGAACGGGTCCATGCCACAGGGCGCGGGCTGCACCGGCGACCCGGTGCTCGACGCCGGCAATGCAAACTGTCTGACGCAGGCTGAGCAGGACACCGTTGAGGCCTGGATAGACGGGGGATTGCTCCCATAATTTTGTGCGCCCTGCCTCGGGGCCATGCTTTGAATACCTCAGGAAATGGTGTCAGGTTTATTTTTTTAAATAATCCTGACACCGTTTTCGAGGCCTTTTGTGCCGCTCACCTGCGCTGATCGGGCTAAGCTTATGATTTCCCTGGATCAGGCTGCGCAGCGGATATTGTCACACTGCGACAGAGATCACGCCGCTCGAGGCTCAAAAGCCTGAAAATACTCAGGTTTCCGTTGCCGGGGCCGCTGTTGATCCTGAGATTTGCGTGTTTCAGGGACCTGATACGGACAGGGATCGTCACCGCTTTGCTCGTACTGTTGCCGGTTGTACCGGCAGCTGCCGATCCCGATTTGCCGGCTCCTGCGTCATCGTTCGAAGTGATACCGGCCGGCTCGCTGATTATCGCGATGGACAACGACAAGCAAAACATCGGTGCGCCGTTCAATCTGAAAGCCTATGGCCTGGCAAACCATTTGCTCTGGCAAAGCGTACCGATCAAATGGGCGATCGCCGCTGGCAAAGGCAAGGACGGTGTGGATTTTAGCGCACCGGCACAACGCGAGTTTCCCAGTGCCCTGGCGGGCGCCGTGCTGAGTTTTCGTGGCGGTCCGTTCATTATTCATCGTGACTGGGCCGACTTTGCCCGACCGCATATCACGTCCTTTGGCAACAATGTAGCGGTGTACGAGTTGACTGCCGATACGGCGATCGATATTCGTCACTATATTACGCAGCGACGTCGGGCTGCGGTGTTTGACGACGGTGGCAATGCCGGCATTCATATCGATATTCTGGACGAGGCGGGCTTTACGCCAACGACCCACTACGAAATCATTTCCGTTGCCACGTTGAGCACGATCAATTCCAACAGCTGTTTTACCAGCGGCAGCGAACCACATTTTGGCAGTGCCACGGCCGACAACGAAACGCAGGCAATCCGGGCGTTTATCGGCTCGGGTGGCAATTTTCTCGCTCAGTGCGAAGCGATCGAGACTTATGAAAACAACGCCGCTTTTGGCCTGTTTCAGACCACCAACGGAGTAGCGGAAAACAACATCGGCGAGAGCTTTATCTATCACAATCATGATTTGCCGTTTGCACAGTTCCACGGAAATGTTACCGATGCCGGTGGCTCGGTACAGGACTTCGAATTGGCAGCCGGTTCGAGTTTCCGGGCCCGCAGTCACATGTTTCTCCAGGACACACCGACCACAAGCAGTTTTGCGGCTACCGGCACCAAGGTAAATGCGGGTGGACCGGGTTCGCTGGTCTTCTACATGGGTGGGCACAGCTATCCCGGCAATAGCCTGGAAGATTTCAACGCCCGCCGCATGTACATGAATTTTGTCATGACGCCATCGGTGCGCCCGGGCATTTGTTCGCTGGATATCGATCCCGATCCGACAAACCTCAAGCGTGTCTCAGGCACCGTATACGAAGATATCAATGGCGATTCCCTGCTTGCGGACGCGGTGCCCGTGCCAGGGGTGCGGGTACGGGTGTACTCGGATTTGAATAACAATGGCGTAGTCGATACAGGTGATGGTTTTGCCGGCGAAATACTGACCGCGGCCGATGGTACTTACACCGTCCAGGTTAACGCCGCCCCCGGATTTGAAAATTACATAGTCACGGTCGATTCAAAAACCGTGGCCCCATTCGCGGGTCTTAACGGCGGATTCAACCAGGACGATGTCTGGGCGCAACAAACCTATGGCGACGATCCGGCAACCGCGGCAGTGGATATCGGCGCCCGTTTCGGTGGCCGGGTGCCCGGGGTATCCGACGATGTCGATTCCGGTAATAGCTCACCTGCGGCAAGCGATTACCAGCACCTGGCTCGGGTCGACCTGTCCGGTGCCGATGTCAGTAATGTGGATTTCGCTTTCAGTTTTAATGTGGTGACTAACACCCGCGCCGGTGACAATGCCGACGACGCCGGTGGTGAGGATCGAACGGTGCAGGGCAGCCTGCGCCAGTTCCTGGATAATGCCAACGCGATTGCAGGTGCCAATCGTATGCGGTTTGTGCCGGCGGTTCCGACAAATGCCAGTGGCTCTGGTGCAAACTGGTGGCGGGTCGATGTCACAGAAGATTTCGAGGCATTTCTGGATAGTTTTACCATCGTCGATGGTGCTGCCTATAGCAGCAGCAACGGCATCACTCTGCGCAACGACAATTCCAGCAATATCGGTACCGGTGGCACGGCCGGTGTCGACAGCATTGCACTACCACGACTGGATCCGGAACTCGAGATTTTCTCGTCCAACCAGAGAAAAATCGGATTGGATATCCAGGCGTCCAATACCACCATTCGAAATATCGCAATTTCTGGATTTGGTACCAAGGAAGACAACGACGGGGATACCAATATTCGTGTCGACTCGGTCAGTGGCACGCTCATCGAACGCAATGTCATTGGCGCAAGCCCGGCGCTATTCAGCAATCCATCTACCGGTGCCAAGGGCGATTCGATACGCATCAGTGGCGCGGGTAGTGGTGATTTGCGTGACAACCTGATCGGTTTTGCCTTCGGTAATGGCGTTGCTTTGACCAATGACGCCAGCAACTGGCGGCTGGAACGCAACGAAGTGACGGGTACCGGTCTGGTCAAAACCGCACTTTCCGGAATCCTGCTGGAGGAGGCCAGCAACATCACTGTCCGGGCTAACCTGCTGCGGGATAATCGTGGCTCAGGCCTGGATGTACTGAAAGATGCACCAGGCACGACAGTTGAAAATAACACCGTGCGTCGCAACGGTCTGGCGACAGACCTGACGCCGGGTATCAGGCTGGCCAGTGTGGGCAACAGCGTCGATCGCAATATTCTCAACGATAACTACGGTGCCGGTATCATGGTGCTCAAGGATGCGACGGCCAACCGCATTAGCCGCAACAGCATTTATGACAATGGCACCATTGCGGGCGACGGCGGAGAGTCGGTCAGCGGGCAAATCGGTATCGATCTCATTCGCGGAGAGGATGACGCAACCGGCGATGCGCCGTTTGTGACTCTTAACGATTCCGGTGACGGCGATACGGGCGGCAATGGTCGTCTGAATTACCCGGTACTGGATAGCGCACTGCTCAGTATGGGTCAGTTGATGATTACCGGGTGGGCGCGACCCGGCAGCGTGATCGAACTATTCCTCGCCGCACCGGACCCCACGGGTTTTGGCGAGGGTCGGCGCTATCTGGTGACC
>JAOTXR010000266.1 GCA_029862285.1 Gammaproteobacteria bacterium | reverse complement strand
TACCTGGACAATCCGGCGGGAACTCAGGTGCCACTAACGGTTATTGATGCGATCTCCGACTGTTTGCGATACGCCAATGCCAACGTCGGTGGACCGTTCGCCAGCTCCATTGCGGCTGACGCTGTCGTTGCTGCAGCACACGATTCCATGGCCGATCTGCTTAACGCTAACCCGGAGGAGATCGTTTTTGGCGCCAACATGACGACGCTGACATTTCAGATCTCCCGGGCAATCGGCCGACAGCTCGAGGCCGGTGACGAGATTATCGTTTCGCAACTCGACCACGATGCAAACGTGACGCCATGGACGCTGCTGGCTCGCGATCTGGGGCTGGTGATAAAGAAGATTCATCTCGACACCGAAACCTACCGGCTCGACTATGAACACTTTTTCTCTTTACTAAGTGAACGCACCCGATTGGTGTGTGTCGGTCACGCCAGCAACCTGCTCGGCACGATAAACGACATCAACCAGATCAGTACGGCAGCGCGTGAACACGGCGCTTTGGTGTTCGTGGACGCTGTACACTCAGTACCGCACATCCCGGTCGATGTTAAAACGCTCGGTTGTGATTTGCTGGTTTGTTCGCCGTACAAGTTTTTCGGTCCACACCAGGGTGTATTGTGGGGCCGGCGCACAGTGCTGGATTCACTCGATGCATACAAATTACGGCCGGCGCCGGACTCGCTGCCGGGACGTTTCGAAACCGGCACGCAGAATCACGAGGCCATGGCGGGTGTGACTGCTGCGGTTGACTATCTGGCATCTCTCGACGGCGGCCAGGAATCGCGGCGCCGGCGATTGCGGGCATCCCTGGAACTGATCCACGAGTATGAGACTCAATTATGTGGTGTGTTGCTGGAAAGACTCGAGGCCATACCCGGGCTGACCGTGCACGGAATAACGAAACGGAATGATCTGAAATGCAGAGTCCCAACCGTTTCGTTTACCTTGCAGGGAGTGCACCCTGCAACCATTGCGAAGCGGCTTGCCAAATACAATATCTTTGCCTGGTCCGGTCATAGCTACGCGGTGGAGCCCTGCCAGGCACTGGGGCTACTGGATTCCGGCGGCGTATTACGGGTAGGACTGGTACATTACAACGACGTCGACGATATCAATGAACTTATAGTTGTGCTTGATCAACTGGCGGCGGAACAGCAACCCCGGCGTTTCGCCTGAAATGGAGTACACAATGACCCGGCTGTTTGTCACGTTCGCTGTTCTGGTGTCACCGATTATTCTGTCGGGTTGTGACGAGGTTCCTGATCCATCGCTGCCGAATGTACCGCCGATAGCCCGGGATGACAGCATTGCGCTAAAGCAAAATGCAGTTACCCCGATAAATATTCTCGCCAACGATTTTGATATCGATGGCGATACCCTGGAAGTTGCCATCACGCAGGAGCCGTCGGTCGGAACCCTGGAAGAGATCGACGGCATTTATTTCTACAGCCCCGAACTCTATTTTATTGGTTCCGATGAGTTTTCCTATCGGATCACTGACACAAGCGGGAACACCGACTCGGCTACGGTATCAATAGAAGTCCAAAAGAAAGAGATTTACGCGATATTCAGCACCACCGCCGAGATGGAACAGCGCTTTTTTCTGCTCGACTCACGCGAACCCGGCACCCTGATCGATCTGGCACAAGCGGTCCCGGCCGGCGAGACTGTTATTAACTGGGATGTCAGCGAAGGCCTGCAGCTGGCGGTCTTTCTTACCGATGCAAATCGGGTGTTGACGGTGTCGCTGGAGGATCCTGCCACGGTAGTTGATGAATTCGAGATTGACCTGACCAATGGCGCGATCGATGGTGGACTGACTGTATCAGCCACCGGACGTGTAGCCACTCTCAGCCTCGACAATCGTTTTGTCATCGCCTTAAATCTGGAGGACGGCGAAACGCTGGAATTCGATTCAGGATTCGACAGCGGCAGCACCATGTCGCCTGAATTCCTTTCGATAACCGACACTTCGGTTGTTATGCAAGGGACATTGGGTACAGATGCAGAAGAACGCAGTGCGATCTATGTTGTGCCACTAAGCCTGGTACCGTCGTTCGTCGTGCTCGACGACGCAGCCAGTCTGCAGACGCCGTTTACCCGATTGCTGGGCGGACGTAACAGTATGCTGTGGCTGGTTGCAGACCCGACAACCGATATACCGCCGGCGACCTATTCCTGCGCCAGCCCGCCACCACAAGTCTACTCGGCGCCTTCGATTACCCAGTTGGGCTTACCGGGCCCTGGGATAAATCTCAATGAGGCGTCGGGCTTGCTGGAAGACCCAACCAGCATAATTTCGTACAACAATGCCGCGGAAACCGACAGCTTGTTTGTCGCGGCCTGCCCACCGGATGTCGAGATCTTTCAGATTATAGAGATTCCATATCTTGACGCTGCATCAGCGCGGGTTGTAACCAGCGCTACGGATGCGAGCGATGGCTTGTGGAACATCGATGTAGCCGCCGATGGCACGCAGCTCATTTATTCCCTCGAAGGGGATACCGGTTTGCGTACAAAATTCGTCGACTTGTCCGGCGACGATCCGGCGGTTACCGATCTTAATCTTCCCGACTACCAGACTTATGCCGCCGGTATGGATACACGCGCGCCGCCATCGGTATTCAGTTCTGACGGTCTGCGCTGGGCCTTTTTGGCGCCTGTTGCAGATGTTCTGAATCGACTCGTCTGGCTGCAGCTGGAAGACTCTGAGCTGACAACATTGGACTTACCATTTACCGCAACAAACCTGTTGTCCGACGGACTCTTTGCGGTTGTACAGGGCGAAACTGCCGGCGCTGGTAACGCCCCGGTCGCATTGATCGAGTTCGCTGATCCGCAGATAGATGTAATCGACGTGCCAGGTTCTCTGGCAGAGACCATTGCCGATCCGTTAAACCAGATAGAATCGGCAATACGCGTGATTACCGTTCCTTAGTCCAGACGTCGCCTCAGGATTTCTGCATCGTCACGGCTGTCGAAGTCTTTGTTCTCGGCCAGGATTATATCGAGTATCTCTGTGGCCTCGGCTCCGCGACCCTGATCTTCCAGTGCCGCAGCATAGTGATAACGGATTTCCGGATCGTCATCAGAGGTCACGGCCGCACGCAGTATTTCCACCGCTTTGTCACCGCGACCGCCTTTTAACAGGAACCAGCCATAGGTATCCGCGATTGCCGGATGATCCGGTTTTTGCTGATACGCTTTCGCCGCGGCATTTAAAGAGCGGTCAAGATCGCCGTCACCCGCACGCTTTTCATACACCCACGCGATATTATTAAGCGCAACCAGGTTAGTCGGGTTGGTGTTCAGGACAATGCGATAGACATCGATCGCCTCGTCATGCCAATCCCGCGATGAATAGTCCTGCGCGAGCATCATTGCCGCGTCTGTATCGCCGGGATGACCGCCCGCCCACACCTTGAGTACACGCCATGCGTCGTCGTCACCGGCTGCATTGCGTGCCTGATACTGCTTTATTGCCGCTCGCTCTGAAGGCTGTACTCTTGCAGCCCGGTCGAACGCCTCGATACTGCCTGCAAAATCCTTGGCTGCCAGTAAGACCTCGCCTTCCAGTGCATACAACTCCGGCGCATCCGGAAAGTCCCGGCGCAGGTCGCGAACCATTTCTACAGACTGGTCGGTATTACCACGCTGCATCTCGATGGCAGTCAATGTGGCACGCGCCGACATCTCGTCGGGATCGAGCTCTATGGCCTTTTCGAGCCAGGATGCAGTGGCGTCGAGGTCGCCGGTTTCACGATATGCCATCGCCAGCGCTGCTGCAATGTCGGCCTGAGGAGCAGTCGCCATAACCTGCTTGAAATTTTCGATGGCCTTATCGGCCATTCCAACACTCAGGTACACTCGCGCCAGATTTGCGCGGCCAATAGCATCATCCGGGTTCGCCTCGACC
>JAOTXR010000011.1 GCA_029862285.1 Gammaproteobacteria bacterium | reverse complement strand
GAGCTGGTTGTCGTCATGGTCATTGTCGGCCTGCTGGCTGTTGTCGCCGTGCCACGCTTTTTCGGAAACTCCGTTTTCGAAGAGCGCGCGTATCGCGACGAAGTCATTTCTGCATTACGCTATGCCCGCAACCTCGCCGTCGGCAGTGGTTGCCCGGTTCGCGTCCGACTCAATGCGGGTTCTTACGACCTTGCGCAACAGGCAATTGTTACTGGCCACTGCGATGTTTCCGACGTCACCTGGCCGGTCATCGTCCGGCTACCGGATGGCCAGGCGCTTAATAACACGGCGCCGAGTGGTGTGGCGATCGCGCCACCGCTTACCGTTGTCTTCGATGCAGCCGGCCGCACTAACCTGGCTGGCGACCAGCTCATCACTATCGGTGCCGGCTCGTTCACGTTACGAGCCGGGAGCGGCTACGTATCACCATGAAGAAGCGTAATGCGCGTGGCGTAACCCTGATCGAGCTGGTAGTGGCCATTGTGGTCATCGGTATATCCGCCAGCGTGATACTCGGTGTGCTGAGTTCCAATGTTGGTGCCAGCGCCGATCCGATGGTGCGGCAACAGGCAGTGGCAATCGCGCGGGCATATATCGAAGAAATTCTTTTGCGAAACTTCGTTGATCCGGACGGTACCGACGGCGAAGCTGCACGTATTGATTTTGATGATGTCGACGATTACCACGGCCTGATCGATACCGGTGCCCGGGATCAATTCGGCAACGCCATTGCCGGTCTTGGGGATTACAACGTCGCGGTCACTGTGACTGGTAGCGGCGCCTTGCCGGGTGTGCCGGCGGCGGACGCGTTGCGAGTCGATGTAACAGTGTCACGTGCGCCGTATCTCAATTTCACGCTTAGCGGATACCGGACTCGGTGAAGTACCGTCGTCCACAAGCGGGATTCAGCCTGGTCGAGCTGATCATTGCTTTGACACTGACCGTCATAGTCACAGCGTTCGCCGCGATGTTCATTGCAGGTCCCGTACAGGGATATACCGATCAGACCCGGCGCGTAGCACTGGTCGATAGCGCCGAGAGCTCGCTGCATCGTCTCGGGCGCGATATTCGCAGCGCGCTGCCTAATAGCGTACGCATTGTGGCGGTTGGAACCGGTTTTGCCCTCGAGATGTTAAACACCGTTGACGGTGCACGGTATCGGAGCGGCCCGCCGCCAGCGAATGCAGCCCGGGTTCTGGATTTCAGTACAGCAGATAATCAGTTCAATGCAATTGGCGGTTTCGGTCGCACGGCGACGCCGTTTTCATCGATCACACATTATTTGTCGATCTACAACGTCGGCGTGCCCGGAGCCAGTGCCTGGGAACTGGCCAACGTGATTACACCACCGGGCACCCAGATCGATATTTTGGCCGACGCCATACCCGGTGAAGACAATGTCACACTATCCGGGCCGTTTCAGTTCTCTTATCCGTCACCGACACAACGGATGTATCTGATCGACGGTCCGGTGACCTGGCTTTGTGATACTGGTGCCGGAACCTTGACCCGTTACAACGGCTATGTAATCGCTACAGACCAGAATAGCCGCGACAGTGACGCGGAACTGACCGGGGCAGGCGCCGTCGCGACGCGGGTGGCCGAAGACATTACGGCGTGCGCGGTGAATTACGCCCCGGGTATTGCGTGGCGCGCCGGTCTGGTAAGCGCACGCTTGCAACTGGCTCGGGCCGGCGAAAGCGTGGTGCTGCAGCACCAGATTCACATTGAGAATGCGCCATGAGGCCTGGCAAACAAAGCGGTGCCGCATTGGTCGTGGCGATTTTTTTAATAGTCACGCTGGCGTTGCTTGGCACAGTTGCCGTGCGGCTTAGCGGCGTGCAGCAGCAGGCGGTAAATCTGTCACTGCTCTCCGAACGTGCACTACTCGCCTCACGGACGGGTATCGAATGGGCCGTTTATCGTGCCCTTGGCAGCGGGATCTGCGCTGCGGCCAGCACCCCATTGACCGAGGCGGGGCTCAACGGCTTCAGCGTCGATATCGCTTGCAGCAGCACGACACATAACGAAGGCGGCGCAGTAACGACGGTCTACAGACTGGAGGCATTCGCCCGTGCTGGTACTTACGGAAATCCGGACTACGTCTCCCGCCGCGTCAGCGCAGTAGTCAGCCGAACGCTATGATACGAACAAAACACAACATCGCCCTGTTACTGGTCGGTTTTCTCCTGGCACTGGCCGTCAATGCGACACAGGTCTGCACAACAGTGACGCTGGTGAATAAGGATCTGAATGGAATTTCCGGCAATAGCGATAGCAATGTCATCGCCGTCGGCAAGGACGGTAATATTGCGATATGGGATGGCACTGCCTGGTCGGCCATGATCAGTCCCACGACCGAAGACTTGCTCGATGTCGAGGTTGTGGATGCGAACACGGCATTTGCGGTAGGCAAGAAGGGCACAATACTGCAACTCATAGGCGGTATCTGGTTAGAACAAATCACACCGACCGACAAGGAACTGCAGGGCGTCTGGTCGGATTCGGCCGGGGAGGCCTGGGCAGTTGGCAAGAACGGTTGGGTACTTTACTGGAACGGAACGACATGGAGCGATGTCAGCGCGGCGGCCCAGACCGACGGCAAGGAACTAACCGATGCCTGGGGTGACAGTTGGAGTGTGTATGCACTCAATAAGGATGGGGTGTTGCATCGATATGACCGGGCTGCCGGCACCTGGGATGCACCGGATACGATCTGCAAACTCGGTGGCGGCAAATTCGAAGACCTGTGGAGCGATGGTGCCGGCAATATCTATCTGGTCAGCAAGAAAAACGTATACCTGCACGATGGTATGACCTGCACTGTGCTCGCGACGGCCAACAAAGACCTGTTGGGCATCCATGGTGTGGCACCGACCGGGCAAATCGTAGCAGTAGGCAAGAACTCACGCGTGCTGGAATACGACGGCACAACATGGACAGAAACCGACGAAGGCATCGAGGAATTTCGCGATGTATGGGTTTCACGCAACGGCAACGCCTATTACGCAGGAAAGAAAGGTGAGCTGACTTCATGCCAGTGTATCGACTGTATCGTACCCGGGTTTCTCGTCATACACGATAATTTCGGTATCCACTGTCTCGACGAAATAATACGCGTTGAAGTCATCGATGTGACCAGCGGCAATCCCTACGCCGACTACAGCGGGCAACTGGTATTGGATACCGGGAGCGGTATTGGCAGCTGGTCCCTGGTGGCCGGATCCGGTCTCTTCAGTGACCCATTGGCCGATGGGATTGCCAGCTACATCTGGCCCGCGGGTGAGACTTTCGCCGAGTTTGCCTTAAGCTACGTCGAAGGACCACCAGTCCTGGACGTGGATACGTTTGATACGGTGGATCCAGGAACCCGTGACGATGACGGAGAGGGTGCGCTGGTCTTTTCCGCCAGTGGTTTCTCGGTTACCGCTGCCGCACTGAGCAATCCGCCGCCTGCCGTAGTGACGCCGTTCGCCGGTCCGGTAACCTCCGGCACCGATTTTCCACTGCATATCACCGCTTATGGCCAAACGCCCACTGATTCGCAGTGTGGCGTCATTGAAAGCTACACGGGTGTGCAGAATCTCAAGTTTTGGTCAGCCTACGTTGACCCCGGGACAGGGACCGTCCCGGTTACTATTGATGGCGGCGTGGTTGCCACGGCCGAAGCTGCGGCGGCGGGGCAACCGGTGGTATTCGCCAACGGTCAGGCCAGCGTGCTTGCCAAATACAAGGACGTTGGTCGTATCCAGATACTTCTCAAAGACGACAGCCTGGCGCACCCGGATCTGCCCGGTGGTATTCGTGGTGCCACGGCGGTATTTGTTTCGCGCCCCGATCGCTTTGTGTTGAGCAATATTGTCAACGCCGACGCCAACCCCAATCCCGCTGCGGTCGATGCAAACGGCCCGGTGTTTACCGCCGCGGGTGAACCATTTGCCGTCACGGTAACGGCACTCGACGCCGAAGGCGATCCAACGCCGAATTACGGTCGCGAGGCTGTGCCGGAATCTGTCTTGCTTACACCCGCGCTGGTGGACCCGGGTGGCGGTAATAATCCACCTGTGGGCGCCCCGATCGGTTTTACCGTCTTTTCAGGTGGGCAGGCAACGGGCAACGACTTCACGTGGTCCGAAGTCGGGATTATTCAGCTCATTCCCTCGGTCGCCGATGGCGACTACCTTGGCAGCGGTGATGTGACCGGCAGCGCCAGCGGGACTTTGGGCGTTTCGTTCCACATCACTTCGCTACCGCCTTGAACGCTCCCAGTTTCGATACCCGGTGCGATGCGGGTGGATTTACTTACATCGGTCAGCCCTTCGATTTCCTCGTCGCCGCCGTGATTTCCGTTACTGCGCAGTCAGCCGGCAACACTACGACGCAAAATTACACGGCTGATTTCTGGAAACTGGACAACAGTAGCCTGGCCAATCGTATCTATACACCGGCAGTTGGTACGCTGGATACCAGTGGCCTGCCGGCGACAGCAACTGACCCGGTGATCGCCGATCTGGGTGGTGGAATGGGGACCCTGACTTTTTCTTCGGGCACCGGATTGCTGTTTCAGCGCAGCAACCCCGTGTCGCCCTTCGATGCAGACATCCAGCTCAGTATCGATGTCATTGACACCGACAATGTTGTGGCAACGGCCAACCGGGTGACTTTTGGCAATCCCGGCGGGATTGCTTTCGACAGCGGACGTAGCATGCGATACGGGCGGGTCGCCGTGGACAGTGCATTGGGATCGGAGCGAGTCGATCTAGCCGTTCCGATGCGCGTACAGTATTACCTAGCTGCAGCCACCGGGTTTGCCACCCATGCTGGCGACAATTGTACCGACGCGGTTTTGCTGTCGCTGTCTGCCTACGCCGGAAATCTCATTGCCGGCGACACCTGCGTCATGGACAGCGGCGCACCGGGTGCGAGTGGCGCGGGTTGCGCCGCACCGGCACCGGCAATCCGGCAATATCGCGAGCCACCGCTGGTCGGTGACTTCAACCTGTTCCTGGCCGCCCCCGGCGCCGGCAATGACGGCAGCGCCACTGTCACGGCTGACGTGCCTGCGTGGCTGCGTTTTGACTGGGACGGCGCGCTCCCGGGCGTCGAAAATCCCTCCGGCCGCGTTACCTTTGGTATATTTCGCGGCGACGACCGTACGATCTACCAGCGCGAAGTGTACTGAGACCGCTCCAAGTCGGCGGCATTTATTGTCCTGGCCCCGGGGTAGGCAAAATCGCGTATTCCGGTGGCAACGCAACCTGTTCAATATAGGCTTATGCGAATACTCCTTGTAGAAGACGATGCCCGGCGCTTCGAACCGCTGCAGGCGGCGCTGGAGGCAGAGTGTTATGCGGTGGATTTCGCAATGGATGGGAAAACAGCTGACGAACTGCATTTCGTTAACGGTTATGACCTGATAGTGCTGAATTGGACCATCCCGCCGCCATCGGGAATCGAGTTGTTATGGTATTGGCGGGAAACCGGTGATGAAACACCGGTTCTCATGATCACCGATCATCGAAATGTCGAAGACCTCGTCTGTGCACTAGATGGCGGTGCCGATGACTGTCTGGCCAGCCCATTTTCACTCGCAGAATTCCTGGCCCGGGTGCGCAGCCTGCTACGCCGTCGCAGCCGGCCGTTGCCGGAACTCACGGTTTCGAACATTCATATGGATCGTGCGGCACATCGTGTAACTCTGGGCGACGCCCAGGTGCAGTTGTCACCGAAGGAGTTCTCTATCCTGGAGTATTTCCTGACGCGTCCCGGCGAAGTCATAAGTCGTACCGAGTTGATCGAACACGTGTGGGACGATTCCTTCGATTCGCTTAGCAACGTGGTTGACGTGACCATTCACAGGTTACGGGTCAAGATCGACGGTGGCCGGGAGAAACCGCTATTGCGTACCGTCAAGGGTGTTGGCTATGTCCTGGGCGACGAACCCGACTGACTCCCTGTTTGTGGGTGCGCCGGGCAGTGCCCGGCGCCTTTGTCGACTCCGCCCTTGCGGACGTTGTCATCTTCCCTTAGTAGCAATAGCCATCGAGGAAATCGTAGGTCTCATAGGGTTTACCCTTCACAAATGTAGTTATGAGATCTTTGTAATGCATTTGCGGTATTCCAACCTGGATTCCGGCTTTGTTGAGATCGATGTCGCAGATACCCTGGTTGGGCCGCATCTCAATGTACATTGCCCTGAGATCCAACGCATAATTTACGAATGTGCGTGACGTTACCGGCTGCACTGCCAGCATGCATTCTGCATAGGGAACGCCGTTCGCGCTCATGACCAGCCGCAGATCAGCGTTCATCGCGCCTTTGATCGTGTCGAAACCCGGTACCTTGCTGGGTACTCTGACTCCAACGATCGCTTTGAAGGTCTCTCTGTGCACGCCTTCTTCGTCATACCAGGCCTCGTGGACTATTTTGCCGCCGCCCTTGACCATTCGCGGTTCCATCGGCTGCAATACTGCGCCCATGACATCAACCTCTGTATCGATGACGGCCAGATCATCGATGTGTGTCATCGAAAAATCGTGGGCGACTACTGTCTCTCCCACTACAACAGCACCACTCTCCGCATACGCCAGTGGTGCGATTGCCATGGCGAGCAAGGCAACTATTAACCTCCTGACGTTCATCTTTCACCTCCTTGGCTTTGCCACCGGAAATTTCTCCGGCCTCGTATTAAACATAACCGGGCGAACCTGACAGGGGGGTGACAAGAATCGGAAGTGGCGAAAAAACCGACGACTTTAGGTTAAACCGGGTGTTCGATAACCGGGTGCGCCGGGCAACGCCCGGCGCCCTTGTTTGGTCCCGTTCTTCAGGACATTGCGTTATTGGCAATAGCCCTTGAGGAACTCATACGTTGCATAAGGTTTTCCCTTCACGACGACCGTGAGGGCATCCTTGTACTGCATCTGCGGGATTCCGATCTGGGTTCCTGTCTTTAGGACATCGATATCGCAGATACCGCGATTCGGTCGGACGTCCGAGTATTTTGCTCTGAGATCCAGTTCGAACATGACAAATGTGAGCGAAGTTCCGGGCTCGGCTGCCAGCATGCATTCCGCATACGGAACACCGTTGGTGCTCAGAATAATACTGACATCAGCATTCATCGCGCTCTTGAGCGTCTCAAAGCCGGGTACCTTGCTCGGTACGGCAACGCCAACAATACCCCGATAAACCTGTTTGTATACGCCATCGGCGTCATACCAGGCCTGGTGGTGCACCTTGCCCGCGCCTTCGACGGACAGAAACTCCATCGGCTCCAACATAGCACTCATGACGTCGAACCCTTCGGCATTTGCTGCATCACCGATATGGGTCAGCGCCAGATCCCTTGCGATAGCCATCTCATCAATAACGCTACCGCCCTCTGCATACGCCAGTGGCGCGATTGCCAGGGCGAGCAGGGCAACTATTAACCTCCTGACGTTCATGATTCACCTCCTTAAGCGTTCTCACCGGAATCTTCTCCGGCTCGTATTAAACATAACCCGGCCAACCTGACGGTAGGGTGACAGCGATACAAAGCAGAAAATTGCCTGTGATTCAGTGGATTGGGTGTTCCATTTTCCTCGTTCGGCCGGTCCCATTTGGCATGGCCCCTCAGGGCGTGTTTTTGTAGTTGTTCCATATGTGTGCTACGGTCGCACATATATGGACATGGAAGCAAATCTCCGACAAGCTGTCCGACGCGCCTGCCAGCGGCTGATGCGACCCATTGTGGCGATGTTGTTGCGTAGTGGTATTACCTGGAAGGAGTTTGCAGATTTGTCCCGGACTGTATTCGTCAGAGTTGCTACCGAAGGCTATGGCCGCAAGGGCAGGCCGACCAACGTATCGCGTGTTGCGATTCTCACCGGTCTGAGTCGGCGGGAAGTGACGCGGCAACGCAAATTGCTCGACGCCGATGACCAGATGTCCAGCGACAGCCAGATCAGTGTCGCAGCGAGAGTGTTGTCCGGTTGGTACCAGGATCCGGACTTTCTCGGCGGCGATGGCAATCCGGTCGATTTGCGTCGAACGGGACCTCACCCGAGTTTCGAGTCATTGCTAAAGCGTTATTCGGGCGATATTCCACCGGTCGCGTTGAGCAAAGAACTGCTGGGTGTCGGCGCTATCCGCGAGCAGTCGGACGGTACGCTTAGTGCGCAAAGCCGTTATTACATGCCGCTGCAATTGGATTCGAACGCTGTCCTGCGCGCCGGCAGCGTATGGCACGACCTGGGCGAGACCATCAACCATAACCTGACACGCGGTAAGAGCGAGCCGGGACGATTCGAAGGACGGGCAACGAACTCACGACTGAGCCGCAAAGCGGTCGCTGCTTTGCAGCAGATGGTGGAAGAGAAGGCTCAGGCGTTACTTGAGGAATCAGATCAATGGCTTTCAGATCATGAGTCAGAAGGTGAAAACGAGGGGGTCCGGGCTGGTATCGGAATCTATCTCATCGATGACTCCAGGAGTGAATGACGTGAAATTTCAAAGTGTACTAGTGGCTCTGGGTACGGTTTTTCTGGCTTCTTGTGGAGGCGGCGGTGGTGGCGGTGCATCGTCGACGCCACCGCCGGTTACGAACCCGCCACCGCCCGACAGCGGCATTGATCGTGGTGGTGTGGCGCAAGGCGTGATCACAGGATTTGGCAGCATCTTTGTCAACGGTATCCGCTTCGATACGAGTTCGGCGTCGTTCACCATCGACGACAACCCGGGATCGGAGTCGGATCTGGATGTTGGCAAGGTGGTTACCGTGACTGGCAGCATTGATGACGATGGCCAAAACGGAACCGCCGACGACGTCATTTTTGACGACGAAGTCGAAGGGCCTATTGATAGCATCGATATAGCTGCCGCCACTCTGGTGGTGCTGGGTCAGTTGGTCATCGTCGATGCCGGCACGCTTTTTGACGACAGCATTGTTCCGAATGCCCTCGATGGTCTTAGCGTGGGGCAGGTAGTGGAAGTAAGCGGCTTCGTCGGTGCCGACGGTAGCATCACCGCTACATATATCGAACTGACCAATGACACTGAATTTGAGATCACAGGGACGGTTTCGGCACTCGACACGGGGGCCATGACCTTCGAGATAAACGGGCAGGTCATAGATTATTCCGGCGCAACGCTGGAAGACTTCCCCGCCGGTCAGATCGAAGATGGCATGCGGGTCGAGGCAGAAGGCACAACGATTGGCTCGAATGGCGAGCTGGCCGCCACCCGCGTCGAGTTCGAAGACGATGATCTGCCGGGCGAGGAAGACGATGATGTCGAAATCGAAGGCTTCATTACGCGGTTTACATCGGCTACCGATTTCGATGTGTCCGGTCACGCCGTTACCACGACCGGTTCGACGATATTCGAGAACGGAACCGCCGCCGATCTCGCCGAAGGCGTCAAGGTCGAAGTCGAAGGCAATTTCGATAGTAACGGCGTATTGGTGGCTGAAAAGGTCAGTCTGCGTCAGAACGCCGACATCGAACTCGAAGCGATGGTCGATAGTACCGATGTCAATGGCGGAACGCTCACTGTGCTGGGTCTGGTCATCGCCACGACCGATGTAACCCGGTTCGAAGACGACAGCGACCAGTCGCAATCGACTTTTGGGCTGGGAGACATCTCGAGCGGCAACTGGGTCGAGGTCAAGGCGTATCTGGACGAGTCAGGAAACCTGATTGCAACTCAGGTTGAGCGCGATGATGCCGAAGACGAAGTGGAGATCAAAGCAGCCGTTGAAGCGGTCGCGCGACCGGACCTGCAGGTACTGGGCCTGACCATCCAGACCGATGCCAATACCGAGTACGAGGATATTAACGAGCTGCCTTTGAGCGCAGACGATTTCTTCGCTCAGGTGGATGTTGCCACCCGGGTACAGATTAGAGGGGCTGTACTGAGCGGTAACGTAATTCTCGCCAGCGAGATCGAACTGGAAGAAGAGGACGACTAGGAGAGAGGCCGTTGGTCAAGATCGCCGGGCCCCGTCGTTGCGGGGTCCGGCTTTTTTTTGCCGGTTGTCACGATTCAAACCAGTCATCGAGAGTATCGGCTGCGAGTTCTTCGATGGTGTGCTCATTGAATGCCTGATAGGCCGACCAGTGACCGATCTTGTCCTGGATAGCGAGCGCGTCCATTGCGTCTCCCACGGACAGTTGGCCGCGGTAGTGCTCAATACGCTCCTTTGCATAGGCGTTACAACGGGCGAGGAAATGCGTGACGATTCGCTTTTTCTCGGCGGTGGAAGGCATACTGGTCTCCACGAGGCTCCAGGGTTACACAATAGCTTATGAAGAAGCGGCTTATCATCGCAATATCCGGTGCCACTGGTGCCGCCTATGGTGTGCGCCTGCTGCAAGAACTCGCCAAGCGACCGGACGTGGAAACCCATCTGGTGGTGTCGCGGCCGGGTATGCTGAATATTGCCAGCGAACTGGATATCAGCCGGGAGACGCTGCACGGCCTTGCCGATGCCGTGCACGACGTGCGCAATATCGGTGCGACAATCGCCAGTGGTTCGTTCCAGACCGATGGCATGATCATTGCGCCGTGTTCGGTCAAGACACTTGCCTGTGTCGCAACAGGAGTCGCCGATAATCTCATCGCGCGTGCTGCCGATGTGGTGCTAAAAGAGCGCCGGCGTCTGCTGCTGCTGGTACGCGAGACGCCGTTGAACCTGGTCCATCTGCGTAACATGGTGACCGTAACAGAAATGGGCGGGATCATTTTTCCACCGGTACCGGCGCTGTATATGCAACCTGCCACCATAGACGACATGATTAATCAAACAGTCGGCCGGATGATGGAATTGTTCGATTTGGATGCCAGCCACCTGGTCGAACCGTGGCAGGGCATGATCCGCGACCATTCGAAGACCTGAGGCAACCACGATGACGGGGAAGACGGCCAATAAATGCCGCATCGCAGTGGTACAGCAACCACCGGTGTTTCTAAACCTCGATGCCAGCGTCGAGCGTGCCTGTGGCTATATTCACGACACGGTGCAGAACGGCGCCGATGTCGTCGTATTTCCCGAGACGTGGTTGCCCGGTTATCCGATCTGGCTGGATGCTGCGCCGGGTGCCGGTTTGTGGGATCACCCGCCGGCCAAATCGCTGTTCAGACTGATGCACGAAAATTGCCCCACAGTTGACGACGCGGCCATTGTCGCATTGCGCTCCGCGACGGTAGAGGCGGGCGTATACGTTGTAATGGGCATGCAGGAGCGTGACGGCGGGACGCTTTATAACTCTATTCTCTATATAGATCCGGAAAAGGGCGAGTTCAGCGTGCATCGCAAACTGATGCCGACGTACACCGAGCGCCTGGTCTGGGGTCGTGGCGATGGCAGTACCCTGGAAGTGCTGGAAACTCCTTTCGGTAATCTGGGCGGACTGATCTGTTGGGAGCACTGGATGCCCCTGGCACGTGCAGCGATGCATGCGCGCGGTGAGACCATGCATGTTGCCCAGTGGCCGTGGGTCAAAGACATGCACCAGGTCGCGTGCCGTCATTACGCGTTCGAAGGCACCTGTTTTGTGGTTGCTGCCGGCGGTATCCTGTCACGCGCCGAGATGCTGGAAGGCATCGATTCGGCCGGTGCCGGCACCGAGGCGCGAAGCCTGCTGGAAGAAATACCCGGTGCAGATGCGAATCTGTTACTGCAGGGTGGCAGCGCCGTTATCGGTCCCGACGGGCAGTATGTCATTAAACCCGTTTACGGCGATCGCACCACTGTGTTTGCCGACATCGATCCGGGCGCCGTTGCTGAAGCACGCCTGACCCTGGATACAGACGGGCATTATTCCCGACCGGATGTATTCGAACTCAGTGTCGATACCCGTCCCCGGCGCAACGTCGATTTCA
The DNA here is from genome assembly GCA_029862285.1 of Gammaproteobacteria bacterium. Classification (GTDB taxonomy): domain Bacteria; phylum Pseudomonadota; class Gammaproteobacteria; order Steroidobacterales; family JABDKV01; genus JABDJB01. The sequence goes on along the minus strand of JAOTXR010000011.1, from coordinate 2,660 downwards.
CGTAGCAAGGAATTTTGGACTGCAGCTCCTCTTTCGCTTTCCGCGATTGCCACGTGACGAAAGCCTCGCTCCCCTACATGCCACCAAGCCGGTCGTTGACTATTTTCTCGGCGGCAGACCGTTTTTGCGTGACGTCGTCAAATAATGCGGCCATCGCGCGGCCACGGGCGAGATTGTGATCGCCACGGGTGGCATATGTCGCGTTATCCCAACCAAAGTAGGCCTCGCGCAGCGAATCGCGCAGGAAACGTGCCGAAAGTTCCAGGCATATACGCGCAAGACCCATAACCAATGATTGTTTTTCTTCGCGGCTAAGCCAGCCCGGCGCCGCCGACGCATAACCTGTTAGCACATGGTCGAGTATTTCCAGATCCAGACTCGCACGCAGTTGGACTTCGGTGCGTGGATTACACCAGGAACGCAAGGCGTCGCCCATTTCCAGCGGCCAGGCCATGCGATTCACGGTATCCAGGTCCACCAGGCAAATCGCACGGGAGTGCTCGTCAAAAATGATGTTGGATATTTTCAGATCGCCGTGACAGTGACGTAATGGCAGCTTGTCGATCTCGCTGAAGCGTTCTGTAATTTCCAGTACGTGTTCTGCAAGCGGTTGGACTTCGGCATACAGTCGGTGCCCTTTGTGTCTGGCCAGGGTTCGTGTCAGTTTTGTCAGATGTGCAGGTGTATCGTGAACATGACCACGGCTATAGCGGTAGTTGTAATCAAAGTCGCTGAGCGCCGCGTGAAACTGTGCCGCCATATGTCCGGCTTCGTAAGCAATGGTCGGACTTGTAACTGCGTTGAAGCTGCGGCCCGGTATATAGCTGAGTAAGCGCCAGATTTTGCCCTGATAATCACAGCACAAAGCGCCATCGTCGCAGGGTATGAGCAATGGCGTAGTCAGGCCCTGTTGTCGCAGGTGGCCGGTTACCGCCTGAATATCGCGGTTGACCGCAGCATCGAAGACCGGGTGCAGGTGCTGCAGTATGAACTGTTCGTCATCTGCATCCATCAGAAAGGTCTGGTTGATCAGACCCGAATCGATTAGTTGTCCGCCGGCACCGGCCAGCCTGCGCCAATGGTGCAGTACCTCAATTGGAATTCCGGCGTGGCTCACGGCGTGTCCGCTGCGCTCCCGGTGTACTGGCGAATGTGATCGCGTGTGCCGACGTAGTACAGGCCCTGGCCCAGGTCCCAATCGGCCGGGTCGGGATAGGGCGCCTCATTGTGGTCCGCGGTTTCCGAAGCCGTTATCAATTGCTCGTAACGATCGATGTCGAGTCGTCTGCGTTGCGCCAAATGCGTGGCGGGATCGATATGATCCGCATAGCGTGCCGCATTGGCCACGACCACACCGGTACCAAACGCCGCACCACAGCCGCTGCCGTAGGAAAACATGCTCAAGCGCTGCCCGCCGGCCGGGTGTGCCTTGCGCAGGTAGTCCATCAGGCACAGAAACAGGGAACCCGTATAGATGTTTCCGACGATACTGTTCAATTCCAGCCACGGTGCGACCTGACGCTCATAAGAAGCATTGATCTCGGTCATCTTTGCCTCATTTTCTTTTGCAACGCTAATTCCCCATTCGGTTTCACAATGACGGTGGTGCGCTTTACGTGCCATCTTGGTGAACGGTACGTGATAAAAACAGGCATCGATGTTATCCAGTCGCAGCGGCTCCCAGGTTCCGGAATTTTCACAGGCATCGCGCCAGGCACCACTGAAAGCATCGAGGTAGCAGTCGATGGAATAATGGCCATCGGCAAATGCGTACTTTGAATACAGCGGTCGCCAGAAGTCCATAACCTGGCGGGTGTAGTCGCCAAAAGAGGTCGGATCCAGTTCCAGCAACCGCGGCCGTTCGCTCACGACCATCGCGACAGCACCGGCCCCCTGTGTGGGTTCGCCGGGTGTATTCAGACCGTAACGGGCGATGTCCGATGCAATGATCAGGGCTTTGCGACCACGGGCACGACCGGCGCTGATCCAGTCCATTGCTGAGGTGAGCCCGGCCATGGCGCCGTAACAGGCATGCTTGGTTTCAAATGTCCGGCAATTGGGCGCCAGACCCAGCATGTCATGTACATAGACGGCGACCGGTTTGCTGTGGTCGACGCCGGTTTCAGTGCCGACTATCAATGTGCCAATCTCTCCGGGATCGATATCGAATCGATCCAGCGCGCGATGTGCCGCAACTGTTGCCATTGTTACGGTGTCTTCGCAGGGTGTGGCAACCGCCATTTGTCTTTGACCAAGTCCATGGATGTACTTGTCCGGGTCGACGCCCCGCGCGGTCGCCAGGTCCGCCATCTCCAGGTAACAATGCGTGCCATGAAATGCCATGGCGTCGATACCTGCGACCCTGCTTGCTGAGCCCATTGCGCCCCTCGTGTCATTTACCTGTCTGTCGGCGGCGCTTAGAGTACCCGTTCTGGCGTCCGGAACCTAATCGAATGACCCCATGAGCAAGACCGACTATTTCGGCCTTTTGTATGACGCCTTGCGTGGTACCGATGAGGATCATACCCGCGGTCTGATTCGCCGCAGCATTGTGCTGCTGGCGATTCCGATGATGCTCGAGATGTTGATGGAAGCGGTGTTTGCCGTGACCGATATTTTCTTCGTCGCGCGTCTGGGTGCAGCGGCGGTTGCCGCGGTCG
>JAOTXR010000010.1 GCA_029862285.1 Gammaproteobacteria bacterium | reverse complement strand
CGCGGTGTGATAGCTGCTGCATATGACGCATAAACAACGTGACAGGCCGATGCGAAGACCGTTGCCGCCTGAGCTGGTGGAGCAGACGGCATCGCGGGTCGCGGCTTGGCGGGAAATGTCCCGGGCACCCGTGCCCGATGAGCTTCTGGCGACGCTAACCGCGGTTTTCGCGTCCAGCGATTTTGTGGCCGGGCACTGCATTCGCGACCCGGCGTTGCCCGGCGTGTTGCTCCAGGCACCCGCCGGAACGTTGCCCGGGGTACTGTCCAATCCGCCAACTGATGAAGACGCCTTCATGCGTCTGTTGCGAACCACCCGCAACCGGGAAATGACGCGCATCGCATGGCGCGACCTGACTGGTGAGTCCGGTCTGGAGCAGACTCTGCAAGATCTTTCGTCTTTGGCTGAAGCGTGCATTCGCGTGGCGCTCGAGTGGGCGCAGGGCGGTGTCGAAAAAGAGCACGGGCTGCTGCGTGACAGTTCCGGAGCACCGCAGCAACTCGTGGTCGTTGCAATGGGAAAACTTGGCGGCGGCGAGTTGAATTTCTCATCCGACGTCGACCTGGTATTGCTGTATCCGGAATCGGGAGACAGTGATGGAGCTCGTCCGCTCAACAGTGAACGGTATTTTGCGCGAGTCGGGCAACGCTTGATTCGTGCTCTCGAGCATCCGACGCAGGACGGCTTTGTTTTTCGTGTTGATACACGTTTGCGCCCGTTTGGCTCGACGGGTGCCCTGGCTCTGAGTTTCGCTGCGTTTGAGACGTATCTGCAACAGCACGGCCGGGAATGGGAGCGTTATGCCTATATCAAAGCGCGACCGCTGACCGGGCGCCAGATCGATCGGCAGCAATTCCTGGAATTGGTACGGCCGTTTGTCTACCGGCGATATCTCGATTACGGAGTTTTGGAATCGTTGCGGGAAATGAAGGCTCTCATTGCGGCGGATGTTAGCCGGCGCGATCGCCACGACGACATCAAGCTGGGGCCCGGTGGTATCCGCGAAATCGAATTTATTGCCCAGAGCTTCCAACTCTTGCGTGGTGGCGCCGATCCTGTGTTGCGGGAACCGTCATTGCTTAGCGTGTTGCCTGCCCTGGCCGAGCGGGGCTGGCTGGACAGCGGTGTCGTCGATGAACTGCAGCGGTCGTATGAGTTCCTTCGTCGCGTGGAAAACCGTCTGCAGGCGTGGCGCGACGAACAGACTCACCGGTTACCACAGGACCTCGCGGGGCGCGCTCGTATCGCCTTCGCCATGGGTTTCGACGCATGGACCGCATTCGCCAGAGAATTGGATGGCATTCGCAATTCCGTCACGCGTCATTTCGAAGCGGTCGTGCCCCTGCCACCGGACGATTCCAATGTGGACTTGCTGCAGGCATTGTGGAAAGCCGACCCAACCAGCGAACCGGCGACCGAACACCTGATTGAACTGGGTTTCGACTACCCCGAGATCGTGCAACGACAACTGCAAGTCGTGCGCGAAAGTGGTCAGTATCAGCGTCTGGATGAGCGTGGACGCAGGCGGCTTGATTCTCTGATACCAAAAATGCTGCGACTGGCAGGCCCGGGAGAGAACGCGGACGAAAGCATTTCCCGGCTGCTTAATGTCGTGACGGCAATCGGTGGCCGCAGCGCTTATTTTGCTTTGCTCAATGAAAACCCGGCGGTTCTGGAACGTCTGAACGAATTGTGTACCGCCAGTTCCTGGCTCGCGTCGCGTGTCGCCGAGCGCCCCATCTTGCTGGACGAACTCATTGATCCCCGGGTCTTTGAGGCACCCGCTGCCCGTCCGGATCTGGCCGCCGATCTGCAACAGCGTTTCGTAGCAGTGGCAGATGACGATCTCGAACGGCAAATGGAGTCTTTGCGTCTGTTTCAGCAGGCTTCTGTATTTCGCGTTGCGGTATCTGACCTGTCCGGGATTTTGCCGCTGATGAAAGTCAGCGACCGGTTAACCGATATCGCGGAACTCGTGCTGGAAAAAACCATCGAGGCGGCCCGGCGGGAAATGAAGAATCGTTTTGGTACACCGCGTTGCACCGTAAACGGGAATGAGCGCGAAGCGGGGTTTGCCGTAATCGGTTACGGCAAACTGGGCGGGCTGGAACTCGGCTATGCTTCTGATCTCGATCTTGTGCTGTTGCATGATTCGAGCGGCGAGCGGCAGGAGAGCGACGGTGCAAGGTCGCTGGACAATACGCGTTATTTTGCTCGTCTTGGCCAACGCATTCTGCATATGCTTAATACCACGACATCGGCCGGGGTCCTCTACGAAGTTGATATGCGACTGCGCCCCAGCGGCAAGGGCGGGCCGCTCGTCAGTTCGATTTCGGCTTTCGAAAAATACCAGCTCGATAGCGCCTGGACCTGGGAGCATCAGGCGCTATTGCGCGCGCGGGCTGTGGCTGGCGACCCATCGGCGCGTGAGCGTTTTGAGGAGATTCGCAGCGCGGTGCTGACACAAGAGCGGGCCACCGCCAAGTTGCGCGATGAGGTGTTGGCGATGCGGCAACGTATGCGTCGCGAATTGCCTGGCGGCGGTGTCGGGCAATTCGATATCAAGCGAGACCCGGGAGGGCTCACCGACATCGAATTCCTGGTGCAATACTGGGTGCTCGCCCATGCAGCAGCGCATCCTGCGCTAATACGCTGGAGCGACAACATTCGTCAGTTGGAGAGCCTGGCGGAAGCGGGGATCGTCGATGCCCGGGTTGCAGCCGAGATGACCGATATCTATCGGCGCTATCGCAGTCGCCTGCATCGCCAGGCCCTGGCAGATGGTGGTCCAAAGGTGGCAGACGCCAATTTCACCACAGAACGCGAATGGGTACGGCGGCAGTGGGCAGGCGTGTTCGGAGATTGAACGGCCGCGGTCTATAATCTACGCTCGGCCTTGAGCGAGAAAGAAATGTGAGCGACGAAGAGTCAGGCGCGTTGCCGCCAAATACCTCGAACTACTATGAAGTAACGAGCAAGGACCTGCCGCTGCATTGCCCTTTGCCCGGGATGAGCCTGTGGAATTCGCATCCGAAGGTCTATTTGCCCATCGAAAAAACCGGTGATGCAAAATGCGCCTATTGTGGCGCGGTATTTCGTCTCGTTGAACGCAAGAAAGACATCGATGCGGCATAACTTCATCGGATATAGTTGATGATCGTAGTAACAGGTGGCGCCGGTTTCATCGGCAGCAATATCGTCAAGTCACTAAACAGGCGTGGCGAGGAAGACGTGATCGTTGTTGACGATCTCACTGACGGTAGCAAGTTTTCCAACCTTGCTGATTTGCTTATCGCGGATTACCTGGACAAGGACAACCTCGCAGATACCGTTACTCACGGTCACGACATTGCCAGGCGAGTGCGTGCAGTAATTCATCAGGGTGCCTGTACCGATACCACCGAGTGGGATGGGCGATACATGATGCAGGAAAATTTTGACTACTCGAAAAAGCTCCTGCACTACTGCGTGGATAGGCACATCCCGTTTATTTATGCATCGTCGGCATCCGTTTATGGGGCCGGACCGGGTTTTGCCGAGGACGCTGCCAACGAACGTCCGTTAAATGTTTACGGTTACAGTAAACTGTTGTTCGATCAGTACGTTCGGCGGCATTTCCATGAGGCGGACAGCCAGATTGTCGGCCTGCGCTATTTCAATGTCTACGGTCCGCGTGAAGCGCACAAAACCGGCATGGCAAGCGTTGCCTGGCATTTTCACCGTCAGGTGGCGCAACAGGGCGAGGCCAGGCTTTTTGAGGGCAGCGACGGTTATGCGGCAGGTGAACAACAACGCGATTTCGTTTACGTCGATGATGTCGCCGCAGTCAACCTGTATTTCATGGATCATCCCGGTCAATCGGGAATTTTTAATGTCGGTACCGGCGCCAGCCAGAGTTTTAACGAATTGGCGCGGGCCGTCATCGACTGGCATGGCCGCGGTGAGATTCGTTACATCCCGTTTCCGGAGGGACTCGCCGGACACTACCAGAGTTTTACCCAGGCCGATATTTCAGCTTTGCGTAACGCCGGCTACCGGGAACCATTTCAAACCGTGGAACAGGGAGTGCGCGCGTACCTGGATGAACTCGAAGGGCGTTGAGTGAATCCAGACGCTGGCAGCGTCCTGATTGTCGGTCCATCGTGGATCGGCGATATGGTAATGACACAGTCGTTATGCCTGACGCTGCGGCAGAACAATCCGGACGTCGCTATCGATATCCTGGCACCCGGCTGGTCACTACCGGTCATCGGCCGCATGAACGAGGTCCGTGAAGGCATCGAATCGCCGTTTTCACATGGCGTGTTCAACTGGCCCGGGCGTCACCGGTTGGGTAAGTCCTTGCGCGATCGTGCCTATGATCAGGCCATCGTGCTGCCAAGGTCTTTCAAGGCTTCGCTGATTCCGTTCCACGCCGGGATTCCGCGCCGTACGGGTTACCGTGGTGAAATGCGCTACGGCTTCATCAATGATATGCGTGAGCTGGACAAGCACCGTTTGCGAACCACGGTGCAACGCTATGTTGCGTTGGGCGTGGTCGCAGACGAAGCGTTACCGGATCCGTTACCGCAACCCCGCCTGCGCGTCGACCCGGAAAATCTGGAGAGCGCGATGGCTCGTCTGGGGCTCAAGCGGTCGGCGAGGTTAATCGGGATTATGCCCGGTGCGGAGTACGGGCCGGCGAAGCAATGGCCGGCGGAAAATTTTGGCGAATTGGCGCGAGCGCTGAATAAGCAGGGTACCGCCGTCTGGGTATTCGGCTCCGAGAAAGATCGCGCGCTTGGTGACAGCATTGTCGGTGCGGCGGGTTCGCGGACGGTCAATCTGTGTGGTCGTACGTCGCTGCCGGATGCGATCGATTTGATATCGCTGACCGATCATGTGGTAAGCAACGATTCCGGTCTGATGCATATCGCGGCCGCAGCGGGAGTACCACTCATTGCGATTTTTGGATCATCCAGCCCGCGTTTTACACCGCCAATGAGCGATCAGGCCGAAACGGTCTGGCTGGAAATAGAGTGCAGTCCCTGTTTTCAGCGGACCTGCCGGTTTGGGCATTATCGATGTCTGCGTGAAATTTCGCCGCAGCGCGTGCTGGATGCTATTCGGTCGCCGGCCTGACTGGGGATTTGAACCGCATGCGCACATCGATCAGCCCGAAGCAGCCTGAGCGCTATCAGGGCCGGGTTATCGTCGATTCCCGGTATGCCTCCGAATTCGACGAAGAAATGTTCACGCCCGATTACTGGCGCGCAAGACAATCGGTTCAGGGGCCTGAAGGTGGTCGCGGTCAGGTGCTGTTCCTGAACCGAGACAGCGAGCAGTGGGTGCTGCGTCACTATCATCGCGGCGGCATGATGAGTCGCCCGCTACAGGACCGCTATCTTTGGACCGGCATCGAGCGGACCCGGTCTCTGAGAGAGTGGCGATTACTCGCGCAGCTGCACGACGAGGGATTACCGGTACCGCGGCCAGTGGCTGCGCGGCATGTGCGTGAGGGTATTTACTACCGTGCGGATTTACTGACTGTGCGTATCCCGAATGTCCGCGCTTTTTCTGAAATTGTCGCGGAGCAGTTACCTCCGGCAGAAGCATGGCGGGCAATCGGGGCGTGTATTCGACGCTTTCACGATGCCGGTATCTATCACGCCGATCTCAATGCGCACAACATCCTCATGGATAACGGATTGAAAGAAGTTTATATCGTGGACTTCGATCGCGGGCGGCGCCGGCACGACGGCCGGTGGCGCAGGTCAAACCTGAAACGTCTTAACCGCTCGTTGCACAAGATAGGTTTAAGTCTGTCGATTCCCGAGTTCGAACAGGTTCAGTGGCCTGCATTGATGGACGGTTATGGTTCGTGGACACGGGCGTAAAATTCCGGCAGCTCGGGAATATTCTTGAATCGCCTGTGTATCCACAAGTATTGTTCCGGAACCTCGCACACCCTTTTCTCGATCAGATGGTGAAACGCGACTGTATCGGCAATTTCATCGTCTGAGGGCAACTCTTCCAGCGCCGGGCCAATAACGATCTTGTAGCCAGAACCATCCTGCAGACGCCATGGCAGGAATGGCAGTATCGGTGCACCGGAGAGTTTTGCCAGACGTGTGGTGGCGGTGTTGGTCTGCGCCGGAATGCCGAAAAACGGTACCAGTTGCGCGTTCTTTCCTGAATAAGACTGGTCCGGGGCGTACCATACGATGCCGTTCTTCTTCAGCGCCCGCACCATCTGACGAATATCGTTTTTGGCGATCATACTATCGGTACACTGTTCCCTGCCACGCAGCATTACCTCCTGTAGCAACGGGTTACGGAAGCCGCGATAAACAGGGTTGATGCGTGCCTGCATCGCCAGCAGCCGGCTGCAAATCTCCAGACAGGTGAAATGCGCACTCAGCACAATCGCGCCACGACCTGCCTGCAGCGCGGTCTCGAGGTATTCAATGCCCTCAACGTGGCAAAGAGGTTCCAGACGCCGATCGCTTGCCCACCATGCCAGCCCGGTTTCGAAAATCGCCATGCCCAGAGAATCGAAATGGCGTCGCAGCAAGTCCTGGCATTGAGCTTCGCTCAGTTCGGGGAGACACTGCGCAATGTTGCGCTTGGCGATGTGCCGCCGCTTTTTCATTACGCGTTTTGCGACACGGCCAAACAGGCGCCCAATGCCCATCAGCGGTCGGTAGGGAAGCAGGCAGATCAGCCGGACAATACCCAGCTGCAGCCAGGTCAGCCAATACCGTGGCCCCAGGTAGCTACTCAGTGCCGGGCGTGTCTCACTCATCCGGCGGATGGTATCAGGGCGACAGTCCCCTGCGGCAAATGGGGACAGTCCCCTGCGGGGACAGTCCCCGGTCTGGTAACATGCCGCCCGATCGGGTTTGGGGCCTGAGATGTCCTTGAAAGTGCCTAATTTTTCCGGACGACGCGTGGTTGTTGCGGGCGATGTCATGCTAGACCGTTACTGGTTGGGCCCGGCCTCGCGTATTTCGCCCGAGGCGCCAGTTCCGGTTGTGCGAGTCCGTGACGCTGAGGATCGTCCCGGTGGTGCCGCAAATGTCGCATTGAATCTCGCCGCCCTGGACATCTCACCGGTGCTGGTCGGGATTGCCGGGGATGACGAACCTGCAGATAAGCTGGAGACCCTGCTGCAACAATCAGCGGTCGAGTGTCTGTTTGGCCGCTCGGCGTCGCCGACGATTACCAAATTGCGCGTACTCAGCCGCAATCAGCAACTCATCCGCCTCGACCATGAAGAAGACTTTTCTTTAGCCGGCGATGTTTTTCCCGCCGAAGAATTTGCACGGGCCTGTGGCAGCACCGGCGTGGTGGTGTTGTCAGATTATGCGAAGGGAACTTTGCGAGAACCTGTCGAGTTGATTCGCACTGCGCGCGAGGCGGGCGCCAGTGTCCTGGTTGATCCGAAGGGCAGCAATTTTTCCCGCTACGCTGGTGCGACGCTACTGACCCCGAATTTGCGTGAGTTCGAAGCGGTGGTTGGGGCGTGCCAAACGGACGAACAGATAGTCAGTCGTGGCGCGGCCCTGCGAACTGAGCTGTCGCTGGACTACCTGCTCATCACGCGGGGCGATCGGGGGATGACCCTGATTCTTGGCGACGACAATGCAGTTCACCTGGCTGCAGAAACGCGTGAAGTCTACGATGTGACCGGTGCGGGCGATACGGTTATTGCCACGCTCGCAGCGATGCTCGCTGCGGGTGCGGATATCGTGGCAGCGGCAACGCTGGCCAATATCGCCGCTGGTCTGGTCGTCCGAAAACTGGGTGTAGCCACGGTCAGCCGATCTGAACTGCGACTCGAGTTACACCGACGCGGTATTGGGGGCCGCGGTTTGCTGAATGAGTCCGAACTCACGGAATTCGTGCGTGAAGCACAGGCGCGTAGTGAACGGGTCGTGATGACCAATGGCTGTTTTGACATCCTGCACACCGGTCACGTCGCGTACCTCGAAGAAGCCAAGTCGTTGGGGCAGCGACTGATAGTTGCGGTCAACGATGACGACTCCGTGCGTAAACTCAAGGGCAAGGGTCGGCCGATAGTGCCACTCGAAGATCGTATGTCTGTGCTCGCTGGCCTGGCTGCGGTCGACTGGGTTGTGCCGTTTTCCGAAGATACGCCGGAAGAGCTGATTTGCCGGGTGTTGCCGGATGTGCTGGTAAAGGGCGGTGACTACCAGGTCGATGAGATTGCGGGAGCCGCGTGTGTCCAACGCGCCGGTGGCGAGGTTCGGGTGCTCAGTTTTCGTGAAGGGCGATCGACATCATCTATCATCGAGCGCATTCGTCGCGCGCTGCGATAACTTGCCACGTTTCGCCTACGTACTGCTTTCGTATTTGCTCGCTCCATTTGTTGCGGGGTTCCTGTTTTTGCGCGGCTTTCGCAATCGCGCCTATTGGGATCGATTTGGCGAACGTTTCGGCTACTCATCGATCGCGCTGGACCACCCGAGCATCTGGGTACATGCGGTTTCGGTCGGCGAAGTCCAGGCCGCTGCCGCGCTGGTCAGGGAGTTGATGCGACGTTATCCGGGGATTCCGCTGGTACTAAGCACGGTAACGCCGACGGGCGCAGAACGAGTCAGGGATATGTTTGGCGACAGCGTCATACATCTCTATGCGCCGTACGATCTACCCGGCGCGGTGCGTCGTTTTTTCGATCGGGTACAGCCACAGCTGGCGATCATCATCGAGACCGAGCTGTGGCCCAACCTCTATCATGAGTGCGGCAAGCGACAGGTACCGCTGGTACTGGCAAGCGCACGAGTGTCGCCGGTCTCGGTCGTAAAATATCGTCGTTTTGTCGGTCTGTTTCGTGAAGCACTTTCGCACGGGATAGTAATCGCCGCCCAAAGCGAAAGCGATGCTGAGCGTTTTCGGTCACTCGGCGCCAACCCCGCGCGCACTCATGTGACAGGCAATATCAAGTTCGATTTCGAGCCGGACCAGGATCTGCCAAAACTGGGTGCGGCGTTTCGTGACGAACACGCCGCTGGTCGGCGGGTCTGGGTTGCCGGCAGCACGCATGAGGGCGAAGAGGAGCAGATTCTCGAAGCGCTGCAAATAGTCCGTCAAAAATATCCGGATACACTGCTGATGTTGGTGCCGCGACATCCGGAGAGGTTTAACGGTGTCGCGCAAATGCTGAAAGAACGCGGCTGGTCAGTGGTTACGCGCAGCAGCGGCTTGCGATGCGACGCCGAAACCGATGTTTTCCTGATCGATACACTCGGCGAATTGACGCTGATTTACGCAGCCTGCGACATTGCATTCGTCGGTGGCAGCCTGGTGCCGATAGGTGGTCACAATCTGCTCGAACCTGCAGCTTTGGGCAAACCGATACTGACCGGACCGCACACCTTCAATGCCGAGGATATTGCGTCGATGTTTATCGACGCAAATGCAGCGCTGCGGGTGACTGACGCACGGGACCTGGCATTTCGTTTGACCGAGTGGTTCGGTAACGAGACCCAGGCCCATGAATTCGGTCAGCGTGGCCTGACATTGCTGCGACAGAATCGAGGCGCGCTGGAGCGCCTGTTAGCGCTGGTCGATCCACTGTTGCCGTAGCCAAAGGCCGACGGCATTAATTGAGCCAGTCGTTGATCTCCACCAGGTCGGCATCGGTCAGAGTGCCAGCGGCCTGTTTGAGGTTCAGCAAATTAATGATGTAGTCATAACGGCCGCGTTCGAGATTGGTTCTGGCAGTAAACAACTCACGTCTGGCATCCAGCACGTCCACCGTCGTGCGCGTACCAACTTCGAAACCCGCTTCCGTTGCCTTGAGCGCTGTTTCGGTCGATTCCAGCGCCCGCTCGAGCGCTCTTACAATCGAGATGTCGGAAATTACGCCAAGATAGGCATCGCGAGTCTGGCGTTCGGTGTTGCGGGCGATTCGCTCCAGGCGCTCGCGAGCGGCCCGATGTTCGTAAACTGCCTCGCGTACCTTCGAAGTCCTGAACCCGCCGGTGTAGATCGGCAGGTTGAGCTGGAGTAGCACGACATCGGTGGTGAAATCGGATCGTGTTGGCGAGTCGATGGAGCCCGCGACTGGCGGGAAAGTCAGGCTCTGGCGGGTATCGGCCTCAAACTCGTTGCGTTGCACGACCAGGTCCAGGGTGGGGAGACGACCCGCCTTTTGCACTTTGATTGATTCTTTTGCGATCTGGACGCCAATCCTGCTGGCGTTAAGCTGCAAATTCTGATTCAGGGCAATGTTTACCCAGGCCTCGTCATCCGCCGGTTCGGGCGCCATCAACGGGAGAGAACTGCCAGGTTCTTCCAGTTTGTCGACATAGACACCGGTGATTTCACGCAGACTCTCCCGCGCCGTAGCGAGTACACGCCGTGCAAGGATCTCCGAGGCGACCTCCGTGTCGTAGGCGGCGCGTGCTTCCTGCACACCGGTAATCGCAATCAGGCCGACTTCGAAACGCGTCTCGGCCTGCTCGAGCTGTCGTTTGATAGCCTCTTTACTTGCCTCGCTGGACTCCAGTTCGTCCTGTGCGGCCAATACGTCAAAATAGCGTGCGACCACACGCAGCATCATGGCCTGCTTGACGACTTCGTAATCAATTTCGGACCGGGCGACGACCTTGTCTGCCTGTTTCAGCAGCAGCCACGAGTCCCAGCGGAACACGGGCTGGATTAATGAAACGCCGTAAGAAGTCTGGTCGGAGTCGCTGTCGGAAAACGTATCGACGAATCCGGTCTGGCCGAATTGCGAACTCAGTCCGTCCTGACCCTGGTCGGTCTCGGAGGCGGTCAGCGCCACGCTGGGCATTAACAGCGAGCGTGCCTGCGGGCGTATCTCCATCGCCGCGAGCCGGTTGGCATCAGCTTCGCGCAACAGTGGGTCGCTTTGCAGCGCCAGCTTGTAAACCTCGAGGAGATCAGAGCTCCAGGCCGGTGAGATCAGAAAAGCGAACAGCGCATATGCGCAAAGCCGTGAAAAAGTCATGGCAAGGTCCTTGAATTATTGCAACGCAACACAACTGATATAGTGTTATACTTAACTATAACAGTTAATGAAACCAGATAGTAGCCTGGTCAATAGGACGGCACCGCCGGGTCGATGTATTGCGACCACGCCGTGATACCACCGTCCAAGTTGAAGACATCGCCAAAGCCGGCTTGGTTCAGAAACCGGGTGATGACTGCGCTGCGCTGACCGCTGTGACACATCACGACGATATCTCTGCCGTTGGCGGCCTTGCGCAGCTCATCCAGGTGGTCCGGTACATCGTTCATCGGGATAGCCAGGGCGGCATCGATATGGGCGGTCGCCACTTCCCAGGGCTCGCGGACGTCGAGCAGGCAGATTTCGTCAGCCGACAGCCGGCTCGCCAGGTCCTGCACGGACATCTTGCGGATCTGCATCAGAACTCGAACCTGGCGGGCCTTGCGAAGTTTTCCAGTGGCGCCAGCTCGGTCTCGAAGAGGCTCTCGCGCATCCATGCGTCAACACCGGTACGTGTAACCAGTATGGCTTCCATGACCGGTGCATCGCCGACAATGACAAAGAGGCGTCCGCCTACTCGCAGGGCTTGTGGGAAGCGTTTTGCGTACGTTGGAATAGACCCTGTTACGGCGATGACATCGTATTTGTCGGTTGCGGCCAGTTGCGCGGCATCGGCAATGTCAACCTGAACTTCGTTGATACCGAGCTGGGAATGAATCGCGGCGGCTCTTTCGGCGAGACTGGCATGAATTTCAATACTGGTGACTCGGGCACCGAGTGCCGCCAGGCATGCAGACGAAAAACCGCTTCCCGTGCCCACATCCAATGCCACATCGCCAGGTTGTACCGTCAGTGCCTGTAGCATCCGGCCCTCGACGTTTGGGGTCATCATCACCTGCCCCTCGGGCAACGGGATTCTGGTGTCGGCAAAAGCCAGCTGGCGGTAGGCGTCAGGGACAAAGTCTTCGCGTGGTACGGCGGCCATTACCGAAAGCACGCGCGCGTCGAGGACTTCCCAGCCGCGAATCTGCTGGTCGATCATTTGCTCACGGGCGAGTTGAACGTCCATCTTTCTCTCTCTCAGTAGCCGGCGCTGGGGAAGGTTACGCAGTTTGAACCGGCCAGACAAGCCGATTACCGGGCCAACTTATGTGAAACCTCATCGCGTACCGGGGCTGCTTGTAATATCCTAATTCACATAAACCATCGTCCGGACGGGGGCCCGGGCGACATAGCATTCAATTGCCCACCCGAGTGTCCTGGAAGGATTGATGACAGCATTATCAAAGGAGCTGCGGGAAGCGACCGCCCGTCTCAGCGTAGAGGCGCGCCGGCCGCTACCCGGATCACGCAAAGTCTATATTGGCGGCAGCCAAGATGATGTGCAGGTGCCAATGCGTGAGGTGCGGCAGGCTGACACCCCGGCGGTATTCAACGCAATGCCAAATCCGCCGATCGCAATCTACGATACGTCCGGGCCGTACACGGATCCGCAAGCCGATATTGACTTGCAGCAGGGATTAGCGGGGATACGCGAAAACTGGATCACCGGCCGCAACGATACTGAGTTGCTCGATGGCGCCACCGCCCAATTTACTCAGGATCGTAACGTTGCCGATCAGATTGCAGCCGTTCGTTTTCCAAATCGCCGGACGCCGCGTCGGGCGCAAGATGGCAAGTGTGTAACGCAAATGCATTACGCCCGTCGCGGAATAGTTACACCCGAGATGGAATACGTCGCTTTACGCGAAAACCTGCGTCGTGAGGAAATGCGCCAGAGTTATGAGCAGGCCGGGCTGTTACGCCGACAGCGGGGCCAGTCCTTTGGTGCCGTCCTGCCGGAGCTGATAACGCCCGAATTCGTGCGGGACGAGGTCTCCCGGGGTCGTGCGATTATTCCGGCCAATATCAACCATCCGGAAATCGAACCAATGGCCATTGGCCGCAATTTCCTGGTAAAGGTCAACGCCAACATCGGTAACTCAGCTGTCACCTCATCAATAGCTGAAGAAGTCGAGAAGATGGTGTGGTCAATACGGTGGGGCGCAGACACGGTCATGGACCTGTCGACCGGCAAAAATATTCACGAAACCCGCGAATGGATTTTGCGCAATTCACCGGTTCCCATCGGTACCGTGCCGATTTATCAGGCGCTCGAGAAAGTGAGTGGCCGGGCCGAGGACCTGACCTGGGAGATCTTTCGCGACACACTGATCGAACAGGCCGAGCAGGGCGTAGACTATTTTACTATTCATGCCGGTGTGAGGCTGGCGTATGTGCCGCTCACCGCCAAACGCATTACCGGAATCGTCTCGCGCGGCGGGTCAATTATGGCCAAATGGTGTCTGGCTCATCATGAAGAGAGTTTTCTCTATACGCACTTTCACGAAATTTGCGAAATCATGCGGGCCTACGATGTGTCGTTCTCATTGGGTGACGGTCTGCGGCCTGGCAGCATCGCCGACGCCAACGACGAAGCCCAATTTGCCGAGTTGCGCACCCTGGGCGAGCTAACCCGTATCGCCTGGGATCAGGATGTCCAGGTGATGATCGAAGGACCCGGTCACGTGCCCATGCAACTGATCAAGGAGAACATGGATCGTGAGTTGGCGGAATGCTACGAAGCGCCGTTCTATACCCTTGGTCCGCTGACTACCGATATAGCGCCCGGATACGATCACATAACCTCGGCGATTGGTGCTGCCCAGATCGGCTGGTATGGCACAGCAATGCTCTGCTATGTGACGCCAAAAGAACACCTGGGGTTGCCGGACCGCGATGACGTTCGTGAGGGAATTGTCACTTACAAGATCGCGGCCCACGCTGCGGACCTGGCCAAGGGACATCCGGTTTCACAGGTGCGCGATAATGCCTTGTCCAAGGCACGTTTCGAATTCCGCTGGGAAGATCAGTTCAACCTGGGTCTGGATCCGGACAAGGCCCGCGAGTTTCATGACGCGACATTGCCAAAACAGGCGCATAAAGTTGCCCATTT
Source organism: Gammaproteobacteria bacterium (assembly GCA_029862285.1). GTDB lineage: Bacteria > Pseudomonadota > Gammaproteobacteria > Steroidobacterales > JABDKV01 > JABDJB01. The sequence goes on along the minus strand of JAOTXR010000010.1, from coordinate 599 downwards.
CTGTTCCATGTGCGGGCCGCATTTCTGCTCGATGAAAATCACTCAGGAAGTTCGCGATTTCGCCCGCGAACACCAACTGAGTGATGAGCACAAGGCGCTGGAAGAAGGAATGAAAGAAAAAGCGCGCGAGTTCCGTGAAAAAGGCGCGGACATTTACCAGGAGGTATGACCGCGTGCCGGGGATGCTCGAAATAATCATTATTGCCGTGGGGCTGGTAGCCGTGGTGCTTACCTGGTTGCTCACGCGGCGGAGCATTCTCGGGCGTGTCGACCGCCTCAACGACGAACTCGGCGACATCGCCAGCCATCCCGAATTCCGCAAACGCGTGACAGAATCAAGCAGTGACGATGAACTGGGCCAACTCGAACGGTCGGTCAACGACATTTTTGACGTTTTTGACACACGTGAGCGTTTGGAGGACGTCCGCGAGCGCTTATTCCGGAATCTCGCAGAAGGTGTCCAGGAAGCCATCGTCGTGCTGCGCAAGAAAATTATTTATGCGAATCCACAAGCTGCAGCAATGCGTGGTGTCCGCCAGAAGGACCTGATTAGCAAACCGGCTCTCGAGTTGATTCATCCTGATTTTCGGGATCGAGTT
>JAOTXR010000265.1 GCA_029862285.1 Gammaproteobacteria bacterium | reverse complement strand
ATATCGCGGTGAAGTATTGGCAGTAGTGGGCGGTAGTGGCAGCGGCAAGTCGACGCTGATGCGGGAAATGGTCATGTTGATGCGACCAACCGCCGGAACGGTTTCGGTACTGGGACGCGAAGTCACCGAGGCTTCAGAGATCGCGCTGTTGCCATTGCGGCGCCGGCTGGGCGTGATGTTCCAGCACGGCGCGCTGTTCGGCGGCCAGACAGTGCTGGAGAACATCGGGGTGCCGCTTCGTGAACATACCCGCCTTAGCAGTACTTTGATCGATGAAATTGCGCAAGTAAAATTGACTATGACGGGACTGGAGCCAGGCGTCGCGACGATGGCACCGAGTCAGCTCAGCGGTGGCATGCGCAAGCGTGCAGCGTTGGCACGGGCGCTGGCGCTGGACCCGGAGTTGCTGTTTCTGGATGAGCCCAGTTCCGGACTGGACCCCATCAGCGCAGACGGGCTCGACAGTCTGATTGTGCAGTTGAAAGAACTGCTGGGGCTGACTATCGTCATGGTCACGCATGACATGGACTCTTTGTGGCGGGTGGCGGATCGGGTGTTATTGCTGGGCGACAAACGGATTCTCGGATCCGGTACGATGAGCGAACTTTCGCAGTCATCGAAACCGGAAATCCAGGAGTTTTTCAGTGGACCGCGTGCGCGCGCGGCCGGGCATGAGCATAACCAGGGGGCATCGCTGTGACACCAAAGTCTAGTTATGTGCTGGTCGGCCTTTTTGTGCTGATTTTGGGTGTTGCGCTGATTGGCGGCATTTTGTGGCTCTCCACCGGCGGGCCTCCAAAGGACTACGAGTTTTATCTGGTCTACATGCCGGAATCTGTTTCCGGGCTCAGCCTCGATGCCCCGGTAAAATACAAGGGCGTCAATGTCGGGCGGGTGCGCGATATCCGGTTAAATCCCGACAATCCCGAGGAAGTGCGCCTGTTGCTGGTCGTGTTGCAGGGTACGCCGGTCAATGCCGAGACGAGTGCAACCCTGGAAGTGCAGGGTCTCACCGGGGTTGCCAATGTCAATCTCAGCGGTGGTGGGCCGCACTCGGAACCGTTGCTCCGGCCCGATAATGAACCCTATCCTGTTATCAAGAGTAGGCCATCGCTGTTGGTGCGACTGGACGATACCGTGTCGGAGTTACTTGGTAACCTGATTGAAACTTCAGCGCGTCTGAATATGCTGATGGACGAACAGAATCGTGACGCAATCAGTGGCACGCTGAGCAACGTTGCCACAATTACCGAAAACTTCTCGGCTCAGTCACTGCGTGTGGAGGAAATGGTTAGCGAATTGACTGCGACGTTGCGTAATGCACGAGAGGCAACACAGCGGCTACCTGGGCTGATGGGGCAACTGGAGCGCAGCGCCGTGGCATTTGAGGCGATGGCGCAGACATTGGCCGCTACCGGGGATGTCCTGCAGGTGGCCGGCGAAGATCTCCAGCACACGATCTCGGTCAGCGGTGAGGATTTGCGGGCTTTCACCGGTGACACGCTACCAGAGGCAGGCACGCTCGTTGCCGAATTACGGTTGACAGCGCGTAACCTGCGCCGAATGAGCGAGCGTCTGCAAGGTGATCCAAGTATGTTGCTTTTCGGACCGCCAAAACCACCACCGGGGCCAGGCGAATGACGTCACGTTGGCCTCACTTGCTGTTGGTGTTGTTGCTGGTTTCGTTGGCAAGTTCGTGCGCTGTCTTGCCCGGGTCCAAGCCGAAGAGTCGCTCCAGTGTTTATTTACTTGAGACGCAGATAGCGTCGTTGTCGACTGGCGACCAAACCGGCTGTCGGGTAATTATCGTCAATCCACCCGATAGCGCGCCGGGTCAGAATGGCGCGCAAATGCTGTATCAGCGTCATGCCAATCAGATAGAGCGGTTTGCATTTTCGCGCTGGGCCGCGAGTCCGGCGGTAATGTTCGAACCACTGTTGCTCGATGCGCTGCGCGCCAGCGGTTCCTATCGTGCTGTGTTGCCGTCGCCGGCCCCGGTACGCGGCGATTTACGGATCGCAAACGATGGTTTGTGGCTGATCCAGAGGTTTGAGGGCGATCGCAGTGAGATCGAGCTGCGTATGAGCTCGCAATTGTATGCGCCGGCGCAGCGCCAGGTCGTGGCTACCCGCGACTTCAACTATGTCGAATCAGCCGGAGATGCCACACCCGCTGCAGGAGTTGCAGCGGCCGAGCGCGCGCTCGAACGTCTACTCGGCGACTTCAGCCAGTTCGTCGCTGACGCGGTTTCGCGACTGGAAAGTGACTGCGTCGCGGAGAACTGACGTGCCCGGTTTTCTGGTTCGTTGGTTGATTGTCGCCCTGAGTCTGCTGGTTGCTGCCCGCCTGGTGCCGGGGATCACAATTGACGGCGGTGGCACCTTGCTTTTTGCGGCAGCACTACTCGGCGTGGTCAATGCGATTGTCAGGCCGGTGGTAGTTATTCTCACGTTTCCGATTACGCTGCTGACACTGGGTCTGTTCCTGCTGGTAATTAACGCCGGAATGCTGGGCCTGGTAGCCGGATTGTTGGAGCGATTCAGCATAACCGGGTTTTGGTCCGCCTTGTTCGGCGCGGTCATCGTGTCGCTGACCGGCTGGGTCACGTCGGCTTTTATTGGCGGGCGGGCTCAGTACGACAGAATCTAGGTGCAACGAGAAAACCGGCGAAAAAATCCGAATGGCATTGAATTTTTGTCGCAATCTGTCGACAATCAGGCAATTAATTCGAGGGAGCAGACCATGAAGAAATCGATGATCCTTATCCTGATGCTCAGCTGTATTCCGGTCGCGCAAGCAGCCAGCCCGGCTGATGTTGCAGCAGCGGCGCGGGTTATTCAGCAAACGGCAAAGTTGCTGGAGAAGTACGCAGCCGCAGGTATCGAGCTGGAGGCACCCACGCCGCGTGCCGATTCTGATGGCAAGTACGTCATGCCTTACACCGCCGATGGCGCAACAACGGCCTGGGCAGACAAAGCGCTGCAGGCCTCCGTCGGTTCGGCGGCGGGCAAAGAGGCGGGCAAAAAAGCAGGTGGCTTACTGGCCAAGAAAGTGCCGTTTGGCGGTCTGATGGGCAAAAAAGTGACTGATACTGCGGGATCACAAGGAGCGATAATGGCGGCGGGTGGTTGGGAGTTCATCCGTGAGACTTCCGATCAGTCATTCGACAGCGTTGATGAGACTGCGGTTTATCTGCATGTTAGCCATGCTGACGGTCCCGGTTATGCTGAGGCGTTATCGGCGGCCTTCGATATCTATCCCGATCTGAAAAAACGCTACAGCGGCGCGATCAAGAAAGCGCAGCAGGATGCGAAAAAGGCCCAGAAGGAAAAGAAGAAGAACAAGGACAAGGACAACGGTAGTGCGTCGGTGGTTAAAGAGGCTTCCGACAGCTAGCTTGCTTGCTTAAGAGACGGTGTCGGTTTGCGGTGTCCGGTTTCCGGGGCGAAACCGCAAGTGGACACCGTCTATGACCTGGCGGCAGCTAGTGGCCGTAGCGCAACTCACGAATATCGACCAGTTGCCCGTTCTCGAAACGCAGTCGCCGCATGAACCGCCGGCTGCCCAGATTGTAGGTCCATTCTTCAATCTGAATTTCCACCGGGAGACTGTCCCGGTAGAAGTAGGAATATCGGTAAACCGGCCGTAGCCGTACCTCGGTCCAGTGCTGGGTCGCGTCGGGCTCGCCGCAGATGTGGTAGACGCGGCTGATATCGTCGCCCTCGACCACGATCTTGTTGCCACAACGGAATGCTTCCGCCGGGGCGGCGTACAGGCCGGTGGCGACCAGGATGGTGATTATGGCGAGACGCAGTATTGGCATAGGGCCATTATACCGCTCCAGCCTGAATCGTAGCTGAAGACAGGCGACCCCGGCGTTGCTCTTCGTTACAATCTCCGGCGCATGAGCCGCTCCACAACACCTGCCGTACTGGCG